>JAQYVK010000416.1 GCA_030145585.1 Desulfatiglandales bacterium
CCTCATCATAAAACGCTATGTGCATTACATTTTATCGAGTCAGGATCAGATACCGGTTGACCACGTGGTCAATCTCGGCGGAATAAGAAACCCGAGAGACAAGTTGTTACAATTGTTTCATTTAAAAAAGGCGGTTTACGAAAAAGAGATTGTTAGTTTAGAAAATAGGATTTCCTATGCTCACATCGTCAGCCAGGCCGTCATAAAACCAACTGAAGAAATTCTCTCCTTCATGAAGAGTGCGGAATTCGATCCCCAGAGGATGGTGGTCTTCGAACCCCAATACCAATCCGTGCTTTCTTTATCAACAGAAAACGGTGTACCCGAAGGGTCTTGTAAAATCCTAAAATATCAAAATGAAAGTATACGTTTAAATGTTTCAACCAATAAGCCCGGTTACTTGATCTTGAGTGAAATTCATTACCCTGGATGGAGGGCGACTGTTGATGGGAAAAAGGTGAAGGTGCTTCGTGGGAACTACATTTTTCGAGTCATTCCGTTGGGAGAGGGGGAGCACGAGATCTTTCTATATTTTGTCTCATGGCCCTTTCGGATCGGAGCGTGCATTTCATTGCTCTCTCTGATCGGTTCCATTTGGTTTATCCTAAAGAGAGGCAAAAAGAAATGACCTCGGAGAAGTCCGAAGAGAACAAATCAAGATTTGGGATAATCATTAATATCGGGTTTACACGGTTTTTTTATTTCATCCATATCCAAGAATAACGGGATTTGGGCAGGAAAGACGCGGAAACGCTGTGGGTTCATCAGGTCCTTTGATTGGGAAGGCTGCCCTGAAAATCTTCAATCCCGCTTTCGAAAAAGGAAGCTTTTTCTTGAGTGGTATAAAAACATGTTTAAAATCATGAAAAGAGTAAAAATAGTCACGCCAACACCGATTTTTATGGACAGAGGGTCGAATACAAAATGCACCTGATGCTTTCCTTCAGGAACTTCAATGACACGGTAGAGGTAGTTTCCACGTAAGATGCGCTGGGGTTTATCGTCTATAAATGCTTTCCAACCTGGATAAAAGACTTCACTTAAAAATAGGTATCCTGGTTCGGATGAGTCGGTTACGATGCGGATGTGGTCGGGTCGATATAAGGTGACCTTGGCAAGGCTCTCGCCCTTTGGACGCGAGGAAGTGGCATGGGACAATTGAGATTCAATGTCTTTTTTTTCAAACAGGACCATTTTCTTCGGATCGAAATCTGGTCTAATCAAGTAATCCAAGACCTTTTCTTTATTTAGGATCTTGTAATTCGGCACGATAAAGGCTCTAGGGAGGAAGGTCTTTCGGAGGTTGATACTCATGTCTGCATGAGAGATCTCATACTTCATATTTAGCAGATCCATGAGGATTTTGTTTTTATATGCACCGTAGGGGAACCAAACCGAGCCGTCTGGTAATTGGTTGTTGGTGTATTGGTTGAAATATTCGTTGTACCTCAGAAGATGAAGAGGAGTATACCCTACAACCGTTTGATAGCCAAAATACATCTCGATGTTGGGCCCAACACCATGATCAAAACTGCCGACACGGTATAGGTCTTTATCTTTCCCCAGAATCTCATTTAGATCCTTTTTCTTTTGTTTCATCCAAAGATAGATCTTGTCATTATGTCGTGCCGCCCCCCAGTTTGCATATCCTAGGTCCGCCAGGAGAATGACACAAAGTAAGACAGCCAAAAGCTTAGGCTTTAAAACATTACGAATCCATAACATTAAGCAGAGGAGAATCAAGATGTTAAGGAGCGTAAATTTATGGAATTCATTGACTATGATGTTAGTGGCGAAGTCCATCTTATTTGGTATCGCTTCATCCATGATGAAGGGGGAGAATAATTTTAAAACGATAGAGCGTTCAAAGTGGAACAGTAAATCCAGTATCGCGAAGAAAACAACAAAGCAGAGATACAAATTAATCCGGCGCCTATAAAAGGATCGTGGTCGGTTAAAGAGGTCGTCCATCCCTTTCCCCGCCAGTAGGCTGAGGGCGAAAACCCAAAGGATAATAATCTTTGATGGGGCTCTGATTTTATCAAATCCCGGGATATAATACACCAACTGATAGATTGGCGTGTGGGAGCCGAGGGAGAGAATATAGGCTACAATCCCAAGACTGGCTCCAAAGATGACCAGCTTTCGGGATTCTGCTTTATTATAAGAGATAAAAAAGAATAAAAGGATCGGTAAAACACCCACATATAGATTGTATAGAGGAATAGTCCAGGGAAGCCCGGAAACCCAATAATTACCCGAGATGTAATTCCCAAAAAAGTTTGGCATAGCCATTGTGACAATGCCTTGGGGTGGATAGGAGCCGAGGGTTACCAAACTGTAAGAGTCCAATTTAGCTCGAGCGGATTGGTTTACAAACTCAGAGGCTGGAACTATCTGGATCGCTGCAATACCCAGTCCAATGAGAAAAAGGACCGAACCGAATGCCAATATTTTTCTGTTGGTGGCGAGTTCACCGACGCGGGGCTTCAGATGATACCCTAAAAATAGGCCTGCTGCTATCAAGGTGTATAACGCATCCTGAGGAGATCCTGATAGAATTTGTAGTCCCCAGGCCATTCCGGCCATGGTCGAATAGAAATAGGGGGTCCTTGATGTTAAGGCCTTATTGAGAAAAAAAATGATTAAAGGGATCCACGTGTAGGCCTGAATCCGGAACATCTGACCATCATGCATGGTACCCATGACAAAGCCGTTGAAAGTGAATACAGATGCAGCTATGAAGCTTCCCGCTGGTCTAAAGCGCAAGGACCTGCAGAGCAAATACATAAAGATACCTGCCAAGACAAGATGGGCGAACACGGTATATCCATATGCCTTTTCAGGAGACATGACCCAGAATAGGGCATCAAGGGGGTAAAAAATGGTCGATTCAAAATGGGCCCAAAAAGGGATGCCACCGAAGATGAACGGGTTCCAGAAAGGGATGGAAAGATATTTATGGAACTCGTCATAGAGAAATTGCTTCATCCCCATATAGAAAGTGACGAAGTCATTGCCTAAAAGATAATGGCCACCCAAAATGATGTCTTTGAAAAGAATAAGACAAAGAAAGCCCAGAAGAGAGCAGAGTATGAAATCTTTTCTATTTAAATATTTTCCGATAGGCAAAACTCGTCCTCGAGACCATAGAAAGAATCTTTTAAAAAATAATTTGGAATTTATCTCTATATTTTGTTAGATTTGATAAAATATTTAGTTTATAGATTGTAATAATTTAAATTATGCTTGTCATTAAAAAGCTGAAATCACTCTGCCTTAGTTTCAGTATTTTATATAAAATAGCAATAACTATACCAAAATAAAAATTTC
>JAQYVK010000417.1 GCA_030145585.1 Desulfatiglandales bacterium
GTGACATATTCCACATAAGGAAGGGACGCGGCAAAATCCCTTACCGCAGGCACATCGACCACCCCACTGATATTGATCCCGCACTCGCATACAAACACCCCGACACGGGGTCTTTCACCCCGGATGTTCCTCTCCTCAGGGACTACCTCTTCCCGGGTCAACGTGTGCCTTGCATTGCTTAAAAGAGCACCCGCCTCTGCGGCCGCCGAGCTGGCTTCAATGACCGACTGAGGAATATCCTTCGGGCCTTGGAATGTACCGCACACATAAATGCCTTCACGGGATGTGGCTACGGGATGAAACGAGTCGGTCTTGGAGAACTGAGACGAGGTGAGATCTATTTCGAGGTTTTTCGCCAGTTCAATTGTCTCGGGTGAGGTCTCCAACCCGACAGATAGAACGACCAGGTCGAAGGTCTCCCGAACGATCTCACCTTTATCATTCACATAGGGGATGAGTAAGTCGCCGTCCTCAAGAGTTTCAACCGTCGGCACTCTGGAACGGATAAAACGCACCCCTTTCTGTTCTCTGGCTACATCATAATAGCGCTCGAAATCCTTGCCATGGGTCCTCATATCGATGAAAAAAATGGCGCAGTCCAAATCGTCCCCTGCGTGCTCTTTGGCTACAACCGCCTCTTTAATGGCAGCCATGCAACAGACGGACGAACAATAGCTGTGATCGCATTTGTGGATGTCCCTGGATCCGACGCACTGGACCCAAGCAATCTTTTTCGGTTCTCTCTCGTCCGAAGGCCGGACAAGGTGCCCCATGGTTGGACCCGAAGCGGAAAGGAGCCTCTCAAATTCCATGGATGTGATGATGTTCGGATGGTTTGAATACCCATAAGTCTTATATTTGGATGGATCAAAGGCCTGAAACCCCGGCGCCAAGATAAGAGCGCCCACTTCAAGGTTTATGGTTTCGGGCTGTTCCGAATGGGTTTCGAGGGTCACGGCCTCGGCATCACAAACCCCCACACATTCATAACACTCCGAGCAAATCCCGCACGCAACGCATCGCTTCGCCTCCGCTACTGTCTGCGCTTCATCCAGGCCCAGTTGAACCTCTCGGAAATTATCCAGCCTTTTCTCAGGTCTGACCCTGGGCATTTGAGCCCTTGGGATAGTATCGTAACCCTCTGTTGGAATATCCTGGCTCTCCTCCCAGTGCTTGTCTCTGCCTTCGCGTAGGTCCACCCCTCGAATGAAACGGTCCATGGAAATGGCCGCTTGTTTCCCCGCTTCTATCGCCTCTATGACGGTTGCGGGACCCGTAACCGAATCCCCTCCTGAAAAAATATCCGGATCGTCCGTCTGCAGCGTGAAGGGATCTACATTCATGGTCCCCCAGTCTGATAGGGTGCACGCACACTCCGGGCCCAGGCAGGACCATTCCGATTCCTGGCCGATGGCTGGGATGACCCAATCCACTTCTATGTGAAACTCTGATCCATCTATAGGAACCGGACGCCTCCGACCGCTCTCATCCGGTTCTCCCAACTCCATTTTGAGGCATTCAATGGCCTTGACTCTGCCATTTTCACCGATGATGCGTGTTGGGTTTGTCAGGGTTCGCAGCTCAATGCCTTCTTCTTCGCATTCCTCAATCTCCTCCTCATTAGCCGGCATCTCCTCTAAACTGCGACGGTAGATGATAAAGGCCTCTTTTGCACCTAGTCTCCTAGCCGTCCGGACGGCATCAAAAGCCACATTGCCTCCCCCTATGACGGCCACCCGATCACCGGGTTTGACCGGGTTCCCAAGATTCACCTCCTTCAGAAAATCGATCCCGGAAAAGACCCCATCCAGATCTTCCCCTTCGATGTCAAGCATCTTGCATTCCTGGGCGCCGATCCCGAGAAAGATGGCCTGATAGCCCTCCTGTCGAAGTTGATCTATGGTGATTGTCTTCCCCACTTCGATACCGGTCCTGAGGTCAACACCCATCTCCTGGATGATCCGGATTTCCGCATTGAGAGTCTCTCTGGGAAGCCGGTACTCGGGAATGCCCACCGAAAGCATGCCGCCCGGGATTGGGAGTTTTTCAAAAATAGTGGTTTGATATCCTTCAATGGCAAGATAGTAGGCACAAGAAAGCCCGGCCGGACCGGAACCGACGACTGCGACCTTTTCCTCTTTTTTCTCCTTGATTTCCGGGATATAGGGGGTCTCTGAGTTGAGATCCAAATCCGCCACAAAGCGTTTGATGGGATCGATGGCCACGGGTTCATCCAGCCGTCCCCGGGTGCAGATCGACTCACAGGGGTGGTGGCAGACCCTCCCGCATATGGAAGGGAGGGGATTTTCTTGCTTGATGAGTTTGAGGGCCTCACGGTATTTGCCCGCCGCCACCAGGGCAATGTAACCCTGCACACTGATATGGGCCGGACACCCCGCCTTGCAGGGAGCGACGCCCCTTTTCGAAATCGCAAAGGCGCCTGGGATGGCCTGAGCATATTTTTTAAAGGCGGCCTTTCTCAGGGCCAGTCCCTGATCGTATTCATCAGGCCAGGGTACCGGACACACCTCTGCGCAGTCACCACATGCGGTGCAGCGGGAGGCGTCAATGTAACGTGGCCTTTTCCGAACTGTGACCTTGAAATCGCCTTTCGAGCCTTCAACCGCTTCTACCTCGGCACAGGTGATCAGGTTGATGTTCGTGTGCCGGCCGACCTCGACCAGTTTGGGCGAGATAATTCACATGGCGCAATCGTTGGTGGGGAAGGTCTTGTCCAGTTCGCTCATCACACCACCTATGGCGGATGATTTTTCCAGCAGGTGCACCAAATAACCGGAATCGGCCAGATCCAGTGCGGCCTGCATCCCGGCGATTCCACCACCGACCACCATCACAGAACCTATGGCAGTTTCAGACATTTCATGCCTCACATTTTCCACACGTTGAAACTACTTCAATGGCTTGTCCCTAGAAGCCATCTCAAAAATGCCAAATGGCCCGATCTCTTTGTCCGGCTTGAATCGTAATATTAAAAGGATTCAAGGCCCGCCACAAAGACGGCGGGTAAAATTCAAGGGGTCGAGGATTCAAGTGGTTTTAAACCGCTAAAAGAACTGCGGGTAATTAACAGATTCAGAATTAATTACAATAAATATTTTAGGGTTTTTTCCCCTTCGATATTCGATATTCTGCGGTTCTCTTTAATAGGTTCTTGACCTCGAACCATTTTCCGATTTTTAAGATGGCTTCTATACGTTTATATTAGCCAAGATCTGAAAATTGTGTCAAGTCCCGCCTTTCGAGAGCTTCAAGATTTTCCGACCTTTCGAGGGCCTCAAGATCTACTGACTTGTCGTGGGGGTAGGTCGAATCTTTTTAAGTGCCGTTGATGAAGGCCTCTGTCATCCGGTAGGCCTCGTCATCTGTGTATTGACGTGGTGGGTGTTTGCAGAAATAAGCTGACGGCGCATGGAGGATTCCTCCCTCTTTCCTGTCCAACGCCAGCTTTGCACAGCGGATGGCGTCGATGGCTACGCCACCCGAATTGGGGGAGTCTTCGACAGAGAGACGCAGTTCCAGATTCATGGGGATATCCCCAAAGAGCTTCCCCTCCATACGGATAAAGCAGATCTTGTTGTCCTTTTGCCATTGGACCCAGTCACTGGGGCCGATGTGGATGTTCTCCACACTCAAACGGCCTTCCCCCAGCTGGGACTGAACGGATTCCGTTTTAGACGTTTTCTTGGATTTCAAACGACGCTGATCGAGCATATTCAGAAAATCAGTGTTTCCCCCCGTGTTCAACTGGTAGGTTCGTTCTAATTTTACACCTCTTTTTTTAAAAAGATTCGTCAAAACCCTATGTACGATGGTGGCCCCAAGCTGCGACTTGATATCATCCCCGATGAGAGGCAAATTCTTTTCTTTGAACCGAGCCGCCCAGTCCGTATCGCTGGCAATAAAGACCGGGATGTTGTTGATGAATCCGAGGCCGGCCTCTAAGGCGCATTCGGCATAAAATCTTGTTGCCTCTTCAGAACCGACAGGGAGGTAATTGACTAGTATTTCAGCGCCGGACTCCTTCAACAACCGGACCACTTTTTCTTTGGATGGTTCAAGCTCTCCGCTTGGGACGAAGCTATGTTTTTCATCATAATCTTTCATATGTTCCGAAATACCGTCCAGAATTCGACCCATTTGTACGATGACCCCATCGGACTGTATGTCATTGCAAAAAATCTTAGTACAATTAGGGGGCGCGAAGATGGCATCGGCCAAGTCTTTCCCCACTTTTCTTTTATCGATATCATAAGCCGCCACAATTCGGATATCGTAGGGTTTGTACCCACCCAAGTCGTAATGCATCAACCCGATATGTTCCTCGTCTCCTTCGCGACGGTAATACTCAATGCCCTGAATCAGAGAACTAGCACAATTTCCTATACCAACAACAGCGATTTCGATACTGCCCATCTATTAGCCTCCTTGGTTAAACCCTAGACATCCTATACAAATATCAGGTTGACCAAGTCCAATGTTTTTAAACTTCGCTTAATTTTTCAGTATGCTCTACATGGGGTAAAAGGTCAAGGTGATGGGGAGGATACCATCTTTTTGGACAGTTTTTAAGTGATTAAAACCGATAGGGAAGAAAAAATGACGCGATGCGGTGTCAGGCCATCGGAATCATCTTTCCCGGAGGAAGCTTAATGGTGAATAAAACCGAGTCTGAGGGCTATTCGAGAATCTCTAAAACAGATCTCTTTTTTATTTTTGTGGAGGCCGCACTCAGTATTGTTCTTATGGCTCGCGCTGTACGTCCCTGTTTGCCGATTATTTTTCCGATATCATCTTTAGCCACTGCCAGCTCAATAACAGAGGTCTGCGCTCCTTCAATTTCGTTGACCCTTACGGCCTCAGGCTCATCCACCAGTGCTTTCGCTATGCATTCGATCAAATCCTTCACTTCACTCACCTCCAAGTTTGATTTCGCGCTGCAATATGTCACTTGCCGTCCTATGAAGCGCTCGGCAACTTTTGATCTCTCTGACACTGCTGTTAATATGGCCTCTTTAGGACTCAAGGCTCACAGCCCACATCAGGAAGAAGGATTTTTCGTCTGGTAATCTTATTATATGAGGTCTGTTAATAAGAGTCAATGGGGAACCTTTCCCCCTGATCCCCAGAAAGATATGAATAAAAGGCTGGCCGGTTGTGAAAATTGTTCCTTACAACCGGCAGGCTTAGGGCTCAAGGCACAGGGCAAAAAAAATGTTTTCTCAATCACCTTGCGCCATGCGCCCTAGGCCCTGCGCCTCATTTATACGCCTCAGTTGTCGCTCCTCGGCGCCTTGCATCTAATGCCTTGTGGGTGATCAGGGATACGCCATAAGGTGCCAATTTCATTCCTGATATTCTATAGTTAGGTGGGCTATTTGTATTTTGGAGGCTATGAATCCCTTTGCCATGATGCCCGGACGGTGGTTCCGGTGCCTTTTTGAGACTCAATGAAAAAAGCCCCCCCCGAGAGTGTTGCCCGCTCCTTCATGCTGGCAAGACCAAGGCCCCTCTCAGGAAGTTCATCAGACAAAACCTGCGCCACGTCAAATCCCGTTCCATTGTCACTGATCGTCAATTCTATTATGGAGTCCCCTTTTTTTAAGGAAAGGCGCACTCGATTGGCCTGGCTGTGTTTGGCTATGTTATTCAAGGCTTCCTGTGAGATTCGGAATATAACAATCTTCAAGACATCAGGCACTTCCTTTTCCTCAATATCTATTTCGTTTTCAACACCAATTCCTGAATAGATCGTCTCAAACTCCTGGCACAACCAGGAAACCGTTGCAACGATGCCAAAATCATCCAGGATGGCTGGACGTAAATTTTTCGAGATTCTTCGAACCTCTTCCACAGCGTTTTGGGCCAGGGGAACGACTGACTCCAAGGACTTGGTCATTTCAGTAAGATTATCCTGGCTAACCTGTGAAAGGGCGGCTTCCACCCAAACCTTGATTGCGCTCAATGTTTGAGCAAGCCCGTCGTGAAGCTCTCGGCCGATGCGTTTGCTCTCCTCTTCGTGGGCCACCAGGAGTTTTGAGGACAGATCCCTAAGTTGGGAGGTCCTCTCTTCAACTCGCTTTTCTAAATCATCTTTGGACTTGAGAAGGGCTTTTTCTGCTTGTCTTCGCTCCGTGATATTTTCTATGCAGACAAGAACCAGTTCCTTGTTCTGACTCGCCAAAAGGGCTGCCGACACATAGAAATTCATTTCAGCCTGCTCCCCATCGCGCTCTAATGGGAGCATGACCTCAGTCCGATAATGATCTTGACCCGTCTCAAAGGCATCCGTCACCATTTGACGGACCTCGCAGGTTTTACATGCCGGCCCGAACCCACAACCTTTCGGATCATCCATGGCGTGAAAACACCGAAGAATCTCTCCGCCACGCCGGCCCAATATCTCCTCCGCCCGCTTTCCTGTGAACTCCTCGACGGCGTGGGCAGCATTCCTGACTCGCTTTTCCCGGTCCACGAGAAACATCATGATGGGGGAATTTTCCAGAATTGTGATCAGATCCGACTGCTTTTCCAGGAGCATTTCCTCAGCTCGCTTGCGTTCGAGGATCTCCTTTTCTAACCGTTTAATCTTCTGCTCCAGTTTTTCATTGGAATGTTGTTCTACCATCAAATCATCCTCTTGAGGCTGTCTGAAAACGCCCATCTGCCATTCGACCACCTCGACAAGCTCGGGATTTTCAACAGGCTCATGGCCCTGAGTGGCCGGTTGTAAAGGCCAATTCTCACAACCGGCAATCGAAGGGCTACGTTACCCTCATCCCTCGTCACTGCGGCGTACGCGAAGCGGCACAAGGTACAAGGTTTAAGGTGTATGGCCTCAAATCGTAAAGATTGGAGAATAAAACATTTTTTGTGTTAACCCTATACCTCAAACCGTATACCGTACACCTTTTGTGCACGCCTCATTCCTCGGGATTTCGTCCCGCAGGGTTCTGCGGGATGGACATTTTCAAACAGCCTCAGTAAAACGTGGTTGTTGGACATTAAGCCTTTTTCATTTTTCTGACATCAAACCATATTCGATTTGCTTTCATTAGGCAACGCAGTCGGCTCTACACGGCGGGCAGTTATTTTTACTTATTCCTTTCTTGTGTGAGGATATGCTTATCCACCATGTGGTGGGGATAATAGGATTCTTTCGCCTTTCTCAATCCTTCTGACCCCAAATCCTGTTCCCGGTTGACATATGTCATATCCGCCCAGGCATTCGAACAGAAGAGTTGGTTTATGGCCGTATAGAGTCCCGGAATATCAGGATTTGCCTTTTCAATGTGGATAACAGCGGTTTCCTGATTTAGAGGCTCCCCTAAAGAGAAGGCTTCAACCCTTGAATCCATGATAATGGCCCCTCCCTGATAATCCAAGTCCTCAAAGTGGGTCAATGCTTCATGGACCGCATAATCCTCCGAAAGGAGTTCGGGTTGTTCCACGCATTCTCTTATTTGACACCAGGACTCCTGCATCTCCAGGAAGGATGCAACCAGGTCCTTATCCAATGGGCGATATTCGAAGGTATTATTTTTAATGAATCGGTTCAGATGGTTTTTCTTCCGGTGATACTTTCTGCCGGATAGATTGATAAGATCCCGGGTCAAGTATACATAATCACTGTTGTTCCGATCAAGGGTGATGCTGTATTGGTTGGGCTCGACAACTTCCTCCACAAAAGACTGACTCACCCGACAGACGCGGGCTTCAGGTGTCAGTTGCCCAAGTATTTGAAAGAGGAAATCCAGGGCCTTCTTCTTATCACCGGGACCAATAGGAGGTAGCCCAAAGGGCGTCGCCCCTTTGGGTTGAAAAATAATCAAAAGGCAATCCTCCCACAACAACCAGGTGGGACGATGCTGATGACGCCAGATGAAAAGGTTTGTAAAGGTGAGTTCAGAGGTCCGAGGAGGATCCAGGGACAAATACTCAGAAAATACTGTTTTGTCTTCGATGTCTAAATGTTTAAAATCTGTCATTTCAACCCTTACAGATTCTCTGCCATCATCTTCAAATCAAAACCCTCTTTTCTGAGTCGGATATCGTAATAATAAAGAATCATGGCGGTAGCCGTGAATGAGGTCGCCAGGGTGGTCCCCACAATATTGAGAATCTCAATCACGGTTCGAACCACAAGACTCCCTTTGAGGATGACACTGAAAATGACACCCGGAATCTGAAAAATGAGTTGGATTCCCAGCGCGATTAGAAATCCCAGGAGGAGAATCAGTCCCGCTTTCATCTTGTTACTTTTCCAAAACCCGGGTTCAGTGCGTCCTTTCATGAGTTCCGTGCTGCGCTTGAGGGCTTTCATCCAACCCTTCCCTTCCAGAACCACCACCTTATCAACCATCAGCCAGTTCAAAAACAGCCGAAAAAAGAACCAGACTACAACTACCACAACAAAGAAGACCAAAAACCCAATGGTCACATTGCCAAATCCCATACTCAAAAGGAGTGGAATGAAAATCGCCATAAACATGCCTGCGAACGCGGGCACCAACATGACCAGGATAGAAAAAAGGATCAAGGTCCCCAGGAGTCGTCCCAGGATGCGTCGCATGGCGCCATATGATCCCGCCACGGAGGTGTTGTGTCCCAGATAAGTCTCCGAGACCGCGTGGATCAATGCGCCCTGGGCCCAGAACTGGAGAATGATAAACACCACGAAAGCGAGCATAGCAGAGATGCCGAAGCCCACACCCAAAGCCATGGAGGCTTCCCTTCCCTCCATCCCCCCTAAAAGGGGCTGAATAACTTTACCCACCAAGAACCAAATCCCTTGAGGGATCAAAACGATAAGGAAAAACAACCAGAAATATTCACGCATCATCCGAAAGGATCGGTCCAGCAGCTCTCCAATGCCCATGGGGTGGAGCTTTATCCCGGTATGAACACGGGGTTTTGTCCTGCGTTCTTCACCCATGGGTGGCTGGTCCCCCTTAGAAGGGGCTGCGTCATTCTTATCTTCGGCCCTTTCCAATCCGGCTCCTCCACGCCCCTTCACCGGAGAGGTATCGGTGAGCTCGACAAAAGCCCCGACTGATTCGAGAAATTCTTTGATTTTCAGTGCCTGACTTTTCCTGGCCGAACGCGATAAGACCAAGGGGAGCCGGTTCAGAGCGTTTTGGATCTCTTCCGGCGTCTTTTTTTTAAAGAGCCTTTGAAGACTGGCGATGAGCTTTTCCTGGGAAGCCCCTTGCTGGAGCCCTATCATCCGAATGGTAAACTGCTCTTTCGCATTGTTATCCCTATTCTCCGTCATACGTTCCCCCTTAACCATCGAATTTGATAATTACATTATCCACTGAAATCACAACGCCCTCCTGATCCGCTCATAGGCCTCTACCACATTCTCCAGAAACGACTCATAAGAGATGTCCAACCTTTGAGAGATTTCCCATTGGTCCATAAGGCGTTGGACCAGAAGCCTGGCCAGTTGCTGCCGATGATCCTGATCCAATTCCTCCCGTCTCTGAAGAAAAGCCCTCAAGACTTGGTATTGTTTTGGCTTCAAGGTAGAAATATAGGCCTCAATATCCCCCTGCGGCTCCTCACCCGTATGCTCATGGGTGGTTCCCGCTTTTGGGACACCGCGGCTCCTTTCAACGATCACCACCGTGCCCGCCGCATAGTCGCCGATTCTCTGACTGTTTCGGCTCATAAACATGACGACGAAACCAATGGGGTATACGCCTGCCAGGATGTCTATAGCCCTTATAATATTTCGGATAGCCGATCCGAGCCAACCTATGGGCGCTCCATCCATCCGAATGACCCGGAGCCGCTGCTGTCTTTTGCCGGGTGTCTGTCCGTTCCAAAGGGCTTCGAATAATAGGAAGTACCCCAGGTCGATGATGCCGTACGCAAGGACTCCCAAGGCCATGATCCAGTTTTTGGAAAGGCCGCTTATAATGCCGGCAGGATCCACGGAAGAAAGCCCTCGGGACAACAGTATGAAGACCACAAATATGACCAGCAGGAACAACAAACGGATCGCCGTGTCCAGTAGGAAAGCAGTGGCCCTCGACCCCAGCCCTGCCAGGATGTACTGAAAACCAACATATTCCGGGGTCTGAATGGTCAGGAACTCTTTTGATGTTCCCATGGAGACATCCCTTTGTTATGATAGTGTCATGGCCCAGTCTATACAGAATTTTGTCCAGTCACGAAAACCACGCTGGGAGCGCTTAGAGATGCTCATCAAGGCCTTGGAACATGGGAGCAAAAAAAACCACCCTGCCTGGGATCCCTTGGAATTGGCCCGCCTTTATCGGGAGGCCACCTCTGATCTGGCCCGTCTTCAGTCCTTCCGGAAAGAGACCTCCGCCCCCGAAGATCTGGAGATCTATCTGAACCAGCTCGTCGGGCGAGCCTATGGTCGGATCTATCGTACCCCGCCCCCCAGTTGGGCATCCCTATGGAGATATCTCCGATCCACCTTTCCGACAACATTCCTAAAGACGGCCCCCTGGACCCTTACGGCCTTTGGGGTTTTTCTCCTCGGGTCCATATATGGGTTTGTGGTGACTTTGACGGATGACTCCTTCATCCCCCTCATCGTCCCCTCTCAACTGATCCGGCAGGTGGAAGAGGGCAAAGTTTGGTTTGATTCCATTTTGGCAGTCAGTCCATTGGCATCCAGCATGATCATGACCAATAATATTTCGGTCTGCTTCCTTTCATTCGCCCTTGGTATGACTTTCGGACTTGGGACCATCTATATCATGGCCTTCAATGGCCTCATGTTGGGGGCTCTCGCCGGTCTATGTCATACCCATGGTCTGGGCATTCCCTTTTGGTCCTTCGTTCTTCCCCATGGCGTGATCGAACTTACGGCCATTTTCATCTCCGGTGGGGCGGGCCTGCTCCTAGGAACGGCATTGCTGGCGCCCGGCGATCTCTCCCGGAAAGAGGCCCTGATCCGGCGCGGTCGTCAAGCAGGCCTTCTCGTCATCGGCTGCGTTCCTTTGCTCATCGTGGCCGGGATAATAGAGGGTTTCTTTTCCCCGGCCCCTTTCCCTGCCGCCCTCAAATTTGTCACGGCAGCCTTACTCCTTCTGCTTTTGCTTTTCTATCTCTTGTCTCCACGGTTTACAAAAGCCCCCTCTGCTTCACTTCCAGGTAGCGTTCCATGGTGGCCTGAGAAAGCTTCGCCGGTGGAACGTCCATAGCCAGGGCCCCTTTTTGAATCAGGCACTTCAAGGCCTTACTCCGTTGATGAAGAGATTCTTGGAGCGCAGCCCTCTCATAAACCTCTTCCACACTGGAGGGTGGAGCCTTGATCAAGTCATCCCATTCCGATGCCCTGATCGTCACACACATAGGGAGATGGCGAGGCCTCAACAACGTCACGGCGCTCAAGAGATTCTCCGAAGCCGATTCATCAAGGAGATCCGTAAATAACACCACCAGGGACCGCCGGCTTATATGGGCCTTAAGCCAAAGAAAGGCCTGCTCGTATTGTGGCTCTACTAGGGTGGGCCGTAACGGAAGCGTCCCTTCCATAATGATCTGAAGCTGTTGCCGAGTCCTCTTCGGTGGGATAAAGGAGATCACCCGATCGGAGAAGGCAAGGACACCTGCCTGGTCACCACCCGAGAGGGCCGTCTGGACCAGCTGTATGGCCGCCTCCAGAGCATGGTCAAGTTTATTTTTCCCTTCGGAAAACGCTCCCATCAATCGCCCGGCATCGAGAAGGATCATAACAATCTGGTTTTTCTCCGGCTGGAACTCTTGCACGATGGGGTAATCCAATCTTGCGGAGGCCTTCCAGTGGATCTTTCGGGGATCGTCCCCTTCCATGTATTCCCTAAGAGACTCAAACTCTCGCCCCTCCCCCCGCCATGTGACTGTCCGAAGCCCCCATTGACGACTCTTACGCCTGTAGGTGGCAAGATCCGGATATCGAATGGACCTAAGGCTTGGATACACGCTTATGTTTTCAGTGGTCTCTTTACGCTCCGTTCTTAGCAGGAGACCCATCGGACCCTCAACTCTGATAAAGAGATCGCCAAAAGTGAACACACCCCGTCTATGAGGAGTCACTTGGTAATTAAGCCTGAGAGCGGATCTTGCCGCCACCCGACCCTTCAAGACCGGCGGTGCCGCCCATCCCGAGGGGGTCTGATCCCGAACCTGAACCGCCATGTCACGGCCACCCCGGTTCTCCAGAAGGATCTCTATGTCATGGGATTCTCCAAGGTCGAAACGGCTAGGACAGTGCCGTGTCACTTCGATATTTTCGCTCCTAAGGAGCATGACATAATCCAGGCAGCATAGAGCCAGGATTCCTAGATCAAAACCTATAATCCCTTTCCATCCCCAGATAATGGCCGCCACCATACCCAGAGCCGCCAACCAGACAGTCCGAGTCGTGGGCATTGGAAACATCTCTATTAAACGCCCTATTTTTGTCATCGGGGAACCGGAATCCCTTCCATGATCCTGGAGAGAACCCTATCCGGGGTCAGGCCCTCCAACTCAGCCTCCGGTCGCAGAATCACCCGGTGTCGTAGGACCGGTAATGCCATTCTTTTGATGTCGTCGGGTGTGATGAATCCCCTCCCCTCTAGCGCCGCCAGACACTGGCTGGTTCTTAGAAGGGCGATTCCGCCGCGGGGACTGGCTCCCAAAAAAAGGTTGGGAGAACGCCGAGTCTTTTCCATCAAGCTCTGAACATAGGTGATGATGCCATCCTCCACACCCACCTGACTGACTTGCTGTCGAAATCTGGATATCCACCCCCCCTTCTCACTGAGTCTAGCAAGGCCCATCCCATTTAGATCGTGGGCCTCCATATTCTTCCCATATTTGGCGAGGATCTCCCGTTCTTCCTCGGCAGCAGGATAATCCAGCTTGATCTTCATGAGGAATCGATCCAGTTGTGCCTCCGGCAATGGGTAAGTCCCTTCCTGTTCTATTGGATTCTGGGTGGCTACCACCAGAAAGCCCTCTGAAAGAGATAGGGTCTTGCCGTCAATGCTCACCTGTCTCTCCTCCATCGCTTCCAACAAGGCAGCTTGGGTCTTTGGTGGGGTGCGATTGATTTCGTCTGCCAGGAGTATCTCTGTGAAAATGGGGCCTTTTCGGAGTCGAAAGGAGCGGCTCTGGAGATCGAAAATGTGGGTCCCCAGGACGTCTGCCGGCATCAGATCGGGCGTAAACTGGATCCGGGTAAATTCCACTCTCAGAATATGAGCCAAAGTCTTAGCCAGGAGGGTCTTCCCAAGTCCGGGTACGCCCTCCAGCAGAACGTGCCCTCTCGCCAAGAGTCCCACCAGCAAAAGGGTAACCGCCTCCTGCTGCCCTATGATCACTTTTGAAATCTCATCAGACAATCGGTCCATCAACTTTTTCAGTTCTTCCAACATACCATCCCGCCTTCATAATGAATTCTGTTCTTAGCTAAGAGACCTTCTTGCGAACCGCCTCCAGGGCTTCATGGAGTCCCCGGACTTGCAATAAGAGTTCCCGATCCGTCAATTCCCGTTTCTTGAGATTCGATTTTTCTTCCTGGATTCTCTTCTGAAAAACCGGGTCCTTGTCAACCAGAAGTTTTTTTGATTCGTCTTGGATCCAGCGGACTGAAGTCTCGAGTGCCAGGTTGCGTGCTTCTGCCCTTTGAAAAAGTTGTCCTATGGCCTTAAAATAGGCCATCGAGGTCTGCGTCTCTTCCATACTCGGTGACCTTGGAGGCCCGAAGCGCCTCCCGATACCCGCCCAGAGGATCAAGAGCAGCACCATCCCTTGAAGAAATGGTGCGAAGGCGCGTGATTGACCGAGGTGGCTTAGCACCGATGTGGCCCTGCCGTACCCATGGTGATACTCATCTACCAATAAAGACCCCTCTCCCCGGTGAGTGAGAAGCAGATTCAGACCCAGCGCAGCATGGTCTCCTTCCCTCAAGGCCCCATTGGAGAAGAGGATGGGGTCGGAAAGGGCAATCACATGCCCTTGACCATGATTCTTCACGGCGAGCAGTCCACCCCATTTGTCCCGTAAATGAAAGACCCATTCCGGGTTATCCGAATTGAGACCCGAATGCCCCTTCGACTGGATTCTCTCCACACCCCTTGTGTAGGACCCGGGTTGAAAAAGGACCTCCCTCTCATTGTTCTTGCTCTTTGGCCTTTCGGCGCGAAGTCCAAAATATTCCAGGAAGACATTGGGGGGTCTCACCACCAGAATGAGGGTCCCTCCATTTTTGACCCATCGGTCCAGTGCCTTCAACTCACCCCTTCCCGGACCCACCTCCGGGTCCGCTATCAGGATTGAGGAGGCCGCTTTGGGAAGTTCGTGCAAGGATTTCGACCATCTATTAATAGGGATATCCAGCTCTCGAAGCCATAGGTATAGGGCCTTATACCCTCCTATAGAAGCACTGTATGTGGTTGCGCGGACAGATCCCTTCTCACCATTTTGTCGAGCCTCAAACGCGACCAGCCCATAGGCCGCCAGAAATACCAACCCCCATAAAATCCCTTTCTTCAGCCTGGAGGGACTCTTGCCATTCTTAATGGGGCTAACCCCATTCTCAATGGGGCTAACCCCATTTTCTATGGGACTGCCCCCATCTGTTCCAACCATTCCTGGCATTGACGAAACTCTTTCCGGCCCGGATGTCCGAGCCCGTACCAGCTTCTTTCGTAAAGCTCGGTCAATTTCTGAAGGGCTTGGCGTCTCTCCAGCGGTCCTTCCACACGTGCTAAATGCTCCCTGTTGGTCGCTTCCTGCTCGTAGACCCACCAACCCCTGTGGTGGCCTTCCATGAGTACGGACACAAACAGCGATCGGATAGCCTCCCTGAAGGCACCCCTTTGGGCCTTTGAGAGGGCCTGTCCACGCCAAGTTAGCCAGTCTTTTTCAGAGGTCTTGTCCTCTTCTTGGAGTCGTCTCATTTTTGTTTGCCGCCATCGCCAGCCTATCGGCCCGACGGACCGGAAGATCCAAACAATAAGGATGCCCCCCAAAATGAGAATGACCCCGTAGAGGGGGTATAGGGTCCAATTACCTGGGAGAATCGATCCTAGTGGGCCTATATGCTTCCTTAACCAGTTTCCGAGGGTCTTCCAGAGTTCCTCGACATAGGCTCTCCATGGTGGTGTTCGTCGTTCTTTCAAGTACCCAAATTCACCGGCATCATAAACCCCGTCAAGGCGACGCCGCTTCTCCTCCCATGTTGATCCTTCAATTGTTGCGCCCCGCGTCTCCGGCCATGAAAGCTGTTCTAGGAGGGATTTCAAATGGGTTCTGAGTTCGTTCCTGCCCCCAGGTCTCCCATCATCTTCTTGCGCCCATCGGAAAAATTCTTGATGATCCGCCCGGACCTTCTCTTCACGCGTGTTTTGAACCATGAGCCCTGAGGGGAATAGATCCCTTAAATAGGAGGTATCATCGCCTTGAAGGGCCCCTTCCCCGGATTCGAGATATTCAATGGCCGCCTGGATCCGGCTTTTGTATTCATTGAGGGAGATGGGTTCCCCCCGAGCCACTCCTGCCATGTTGAGGATATAAAGACTCAGGATGAGACCGAAAATCCAAAATCTTGGAGACGTTCGAATGGTCATTGTCGCAGACACCACATCCAGAATTTGGGACCTTTTGGTTGGTAAGATTAAGCGCAAGTTTGTCAAGGATAGGAAAAATATAATGAATTGTCAAGCTTACATCCGATTTATGGTGTAAGTGATAGGTTCTATGTCTATAATTTACAGGTGATGGAGATC
>JAQYVK010000418.1 GCA_030145585.1 Desulfatiglandales bacterium
AAAAAAGAAATATTGGCCACAGACACACACGGACAGTCACAGACGGGCATGAAATTGGCTGTGTTGTTTAACATTTCCCGCGTTGCGGCGGAGTTGGCCTTAAAAGAATAATGAACGCGTTCATTATGTCTTAAAAGGCCGCTTCCCAAAATGTTAAACAATCTCTTATCCCCATCGTTCAATGAGGTTATTCTCCGTGTATTCGGCGCCTCTGTGGTGAATCAAAGACCTTAAAAATTTCTCCTTTTCGTCCTTTCGTGGTTTCGTGATTATTTGTTTTGGGGTTTGACATTAATTGTCGTTTCCTTTATCCGCTTACTGTTTACCATTCACTGTTCACCGCTCACTGTTCACCATCTGTTCGGTGTGGTTCCAACTTCTTGAGGAAATCGGGGTGGACTTCGAATCCCAACTCGACGGCCCTGTCCACATGTTCAAGGGCCTTCTGATAATCTCCCTTACTGTAATAGGCGAATGCCAGGTTGTTGTGGCCCAGCTCAAATTTAGGTGCCAATTTCAGGAGTCTTTTACCCGTTTCTATGGCCTTTTCCACGTCGTCTTTCTGAAGATACGCATTGGCCAGGTTGTTCCATGCCTGGACAATCTCCGGATTCAGTTCGATCGCCTTTTCGAGAGCTTGAACCGCCTCATCGGTCTCAGCCATCTGCAAGTAAGCGAACCCGAGGTTGGCATAGCCCCTGGCATATCTCGGTTCAATCTCCACCGCCTTCTGGTTGGCATACACCACCCTCTTAAGGTCTTCTTTTTTGAAATAGATATAACCGAGATTGACCCAGGCCTCAAACATCCGGCCGCTGTTGTCGATCGCTTCCTCAAAGTAGGGGATGGCCTCATCCAACTTGCCCTGTTGCATCAGCGAAACACCCAGATTATATTGGGAATTGGCACACTCCGGGTTCTCCGCCAAAATCTGTTTTTGTTCTGCAATAAATTTGTCTGAGTCTTGTGGTTCTTTCATGGCTTCACCTGTAAAATTGAAGAAGCCCTGACCAAAGGTCAGGGCTTCTTCTGCTTTCCGTGGGAAAGCCTGAATAAGCTATGCTGGTCTGGAGACTCTCGTTCCCAAACCCCTATTTTGGCCTATCATTCTCAAGTATAGTACATTGCATTATAGCTTTTTCAAACAAAGAGGTCGCCATCCAAACCGGATGGCGACCTCGCACGATATGTTTACCGGAGCAGGCAGTAAATCGGACTTAATGGTCCTCGGTTTGCCCACGTCCTTTCAGGCCGTACATGGTGCTGCTCCCTGTTGAGAAATAAATCAATACTTCCTCAGTGACCAGGGCGGTTGCGGCCTTTTTGACCTCTCTTGCCTTCGTGTCCGGATAAACTTTCCGGACGGCTTTCTCCATGTCCTTAAAATAGAACTTGGTCTTCTTGCTCGTCTCCGCGAACTCAAGAATGGCCTTTTTTATGTCTTCCATATTATTGTCTCCTTTTGGTCATTTATAGTGGATCAGGCGGTCTAGTCAACGCCTCCCACTGCCCTGGAAACCTCCCACGACGCCTCCGTGAACTTGAATTGCGTGGATGTCCTGTATGTATCATAGGCCAATCGATAATCATCGATGAGGTGCTCCGTAAAAGGAATGTCGCATTTCTCGAAAAACTTTTCCCAGCCGATCCTATCGGCCCAGTCCCCGACCCGCTCATACTTGTTGGCATCTGCGGCGTAGGCCTCGATAATCTTCTTTACAGAGTCGCAGGTCTCCGGGAAGCGCGGGAAGTTGTTCGGAAGAGCGGGAATGACCACCTTTGAAAATTTAGGCGGGCTGATCCTGTTGGAGAGTTTTCCACCTGCAAGGATCGTGACGCAATCCCCTTCTTTGTCGGTGAGGGGCAGTGCCATGCACATGGTATAGCAGTTACCGCAGAACATACACCGTTCGTTCTTGATCTTCACAGTCTTTTTGCCCTCCTCGGTCTTGGCCGGTGAGATCGCTGCGGTAGGACAAGCAGCGATGACTAGTGGAATCTCACACACGTTATCAAGGACCTCGCTATCGATAATGGGCGGTTTCCTGTGGTACCCAAGCAGAGCGATATCCGAGCAATGGACCGCACCGCACATATTGAGACAGCAAGCCATAGATACCCTGACCTGCGCGGGAAGGGTCATCCCCTGAAAATACTCGAAGAGATCATCCATGACCGCCTTCACCATGGCGGACGCATCCGTTGCAGGGGTATGACAATGGATGTAACCCTGTGTGTGGACGATATTTGTCAGTCCGGCACCGGTGCCCCCGATGGGAAACTTATAGCTTCCGGAGACATGTTTTCGGCTATTAAGGTCCTTTTTCAGGGCCTCAACCTTGTCCTGACTGTCCGTCATGAATTCTATATTGTTACGTGTAGTAAAGCGCACGTATCCGTCGCAATGTTTATCCGCAATATCGCAAATTTCGCGGACGTTCTCAACAGTCATGAGCCGGCAACCGCCCACCCTCACTGTAAAGACTTTATCGCCCGTTTCGGAGACATGAACCAGCACCCCCGGCTCCAGGATATCGTGATAGAGCCACTTCCCATAATTATTCTGGATCACGGGAGGAAAATACTGCCAGAAATGCCTCGGGCCCAGATCGGTAATCCTGTTCTCCATGGGTTTGTCAGGGTTGAATCTCCCCAATCTTTCTTTAGATAATGCCATAATGATGTTCCTCCTGTTCTATAACTATCTCCTGTGTCTGGATCTGTAGTCGTTGATATCTCTCTGCCACCCACCGGGAACATCTTCCTCTTTCCAGAAGATGTAGGGGTTGGAGCGAGGCTCTGTAACCATCTGCGGCATGGGGGGTAGGCCAAGCATTTCAAGGAGCTTCGGCACCCCCTGCCTTTGAATGAGCTCACCCAAACGCTCGCGGTTTTTGCCTTCTTCCATCCACCAATCCCAGACAGGTTCTATGACTTTCTCCTTGATGTTATCATAAGGAGGTTCACACTTCATGAAGGGAACAGTCAGAAGGGCCATCTGAGCCCCTTCCAGGATGGGGGCCTTCGCTCCAAGGAGGATGCTGACGCCTGTTTCGGCGCCGGGCCTCAAGGCCCTGGGCATGACATTGATGCAGTGCATGCAGCGATTGCATTCCTTGTCATCGATCATGAGTTTGCCCTTCTCCACCCACATGCACTGCGTCGGGCAGAGGTTTATGACCTCTTTGTCCAGATCGAACTTTCCCCAGTCTTTGCCGGCGTGGGCGCCTCCATTCGGCGCGATCTCTCCACCCACATAGGCCTCGACCGCCTTCTGATCGATTCGGATCTCATCCCTCCAGGTCCCGATGAAGGACATGTCGGACCTTGCGATGGAAGCGACGCACCCATTGGGGCAACCGTCAAACTTGAATTTGAATTTATAGGGGAATGCGGGTCGGTGTAATTCGTCCTGGTAATAATGGGTCAGTTCGTAACAGAGATCCTGGGTATCTATACAGGACCATTCACAACGTGCCTTCCCGATACAGCAGGAGGGGGTACGCAAATTAGAACCGGAGCCTCCCAGGTCTTGCTGTAAGACATGGCCTAATTCAAAAAAGACCGGTTCCAACTGCTCCGTAAAGGTCCCCAAGAAGATGATGTCACCCGTGGAGCCATGCATATTCATCATGCCGCTCCCCCGGTACTCCCAGAGGTCGCAGAGGGTCCTGAGATAGTCCGTATTGTAAAACTTGCTGGCGGGTTGATTGACGCGCATGGTGTGAAAATGGGCAATGGACGGGAATTCTTCCTGGAGATCCGAATACCTTCCGATGACCCCGCCCCCATATCCGAAAACTCCCACAATACCGCCATGTTTCCAGTGGGTTTCACCATGTTCGAATGAGAGTTCCAGCTGACCTAACAAGTCCTCAACCACCTCCCCGTTAATCATCATCCGGTCATCACCCAATTTCTTCCTGTGAAGGGCTTCCCTTTTGGCATCGGCCACAAAACTCGGCCAGGGCCCTTTCTCCAGGTCATCGAGCATGGGAATGTCATGCTTAATCTTGAAGTTCTTGAGCTCTTCCTCCGTGTAGTTATTCAACTCCTCATCGGTATAGAGCCGAAGTTCTTCATATTTAATTTCTTTTTGTTCTTCTTTCGGTTCAAAAGCCATTAT
>JAQYVK010000419.1 GCA_030145585.1 Desulfatiglandales bacterium
AAACGTCTCCGAAAGGAAATCAGCCACATCCTCTCTAACCAGCTCCAGCCAATCCGAATCAACCATGTCCATTTTGGTCAGGACAACGAGCCCCTCTTTAATATTCAAAAGCTGGCAGATTTCCAGATGTTCCCTTGTCTGCGGCATAACGCCTTCATCTGCAGCGATAACGAGGGCGACCAGATCAATGCCTGTGGCCCCGGCCACCATGTTCTTTACAAACTTTTCGTGCCCCGGCACATCCACAATGCCCACCTGTTGCCCTCCGGGCAATTCCATGTGGGCAAACCCCAGTTCTATGGTTATACCTCTCTCCTTTTCCTCTTTAAGCCGGTCGGTGTCTATACCGGTCAGGGCCTTGATGAGAGTCGTTTTCCCGTGATCAATATGGCCGGCGGTCCCCAGTATTATTTGCTTCATCGTCCTCTTCCTTATAAATAAATCAAGGCAAAGTATGCAGCAGTAAAAGTCCGTTAATAAATTGTCATCTCAAATCCCCCTACGGGATAAACTCCACTAAAAATCTAACATATAATTATTGGACTCTACTTTTGAAGTGGTTTCAGACCCTTCAATCGGGTTCAAGATCAAGGCGGAGCGAAGCGTTCAACCGCAGGAATATATGTAATATTTCGAGGATTGAACGATAGGTTCCAACAAAGAGATTGGGCCCGAGGGGAGGATCTGAAACCACTTCTAGACATAAAGCGAATTGCTGTCCGTGTCAAGACGATTGCCTGCACCGAGATCATTCACCAAAATTTCTCCATACCTTGTCAATTGATTACCGTCACGAATTCCCCATAAACACATGATTTCCCACGTAATCCATCGATCTTCATCTGAATTCCATAACCCCATGGGTGTTAATGTTGTTTTTAACCAACAAATGCTTAGGTTAGAACAAGAAAAAGTTAATTAGAGCGAGAGGGAATAGACGCCTGGAGGAGAAAAATTGTTTGCAATTGGTTTATAATATTACTAATATCGAAAAAGCAGAAAACAACATTCTTGCAAGCCCCATAAACCTACTATAGACACAAGCTACCTGGTTCAAAACTTGTAAACGACTCAACTCAACTGATACACCTTTTGCCTTCTCTGATGCCGACCCTGCAAAGCTGAAACGGCATTGAAATAAATCATGTTACCATAAATCCCTTTCAACCTCTGATGTGAATGGATTGATGTCATGAAATCTAAGACAAAAAAAAGGCTAGGGATATCCCTTATCATTTTATTGATATTGATTGTTGTAGGTATTTTTACCCTCCCCAAATTGATAGATCCGAACAACTACCATGACTTGATCGTAAAAAACATGAAGGAAGCCATAGGGGGAGAGATCAGTTTGGGTCATATGTCTTGGGGTATTGCCAATGGCGTTTGGCTGGAGGTAGATGGATTTTCCATTGTCAATGCTCCGGACATTCCCGGAGATGTGAAACTCTCCCGCATTTATGCCAATGCTGCCGTTCTTCCCTTGCTTACCAAGAAAGTGGTCCTGAAAAAGGTGCTCATCGAAAGCCCCGAACTCAAAATAAAACTTGAGCCCGGCACGGCCAAGAATGAACAAGATACCAAAGATGCTGCGGTTGCGGACGATACGGAGTATACGGGTTTTAAACTGCCGGTTGAAATAGAAATCGGGCAGCTAACGGTCGAAGTAAATCGACTTGAAATCGACGACGCAATGACCCTTCCGGGTCAAACGCTTGTGCATATTTTTACCGATGTGGACCTTGCGGCAACCAATGTGGTTCTCGGCGAGGAAATGGCCTTCAACTTGTCCCTGCGCGATGAGGCCGCATCAGGTCTGGGGGAAATCAAGGCTCAAGGGACCTTCAGCGGTCTGACCAATACATTTACCCTCGAAAATCCCAACCTGAAAGTTAAAGCCGAGCTAACCGGGCTGCACACGAATGCTTTTAAACCTTATCTGAAAGACAGCCCACTGGAAAAAAGTATCGATGGCAGTGTCTCTATGGAAGTAAACTATGAAGGCGATCTGAGCAAAAAACACCACCTGGAGGGGGAGCTGGATCTTAGCAAATTAACCTACACCGACACCACCATGTGGGACGCCCCTCTTCCCGGACAAAAAACAACACTCACTTTTAGGGCCACACTCGACCCGAAAGATATCACCGTTGAAAAGATGGCGCTAATATTGGGCGACCTCTCCTTGAGCGTTCAGGCCGATGTGAAAGATTGGGACAAAGACCCGGTAATCAAAAACACCGAAGTATCGTTTGATTTGCCGCTAGTTGAATTGATTCCTTTGGTGCCCTGGAAGTCATTGGGAGAAAATGCCGATCTCATTCGATCCAAACTTGAGGGAGGCGGCAAAATTTCCTCAAATAAAGTCGTCCTTCCCGATATCGCCCTTTCCGAGTTCCCCCCAAATGTCGACGATATGCTACCCAAAATAGAAATGGTGGCCCAGCTTGTCGGGATTACCGTTCAACCCTTTCCTGAGGGCCTTAAATTAGAGAATATCAACGGAACCATTCACCTGGTGAATGGCGTGGCGCAGTTGAAAGGGTTTCAAAGCCAATTCGGTTCCACCACCCTGCCGGAACTCTCTGCCAAGATTTCAAATTTACTGGAAAACCCAAAAATCGAGGCCAGCATCATCGGTCAGTTGAAGGTGAATGAAACCTTCAATGAAGAATATGGCAAGACCATAAGGGATCTCGGATTGGAAAAACTGGCCGGAGCCGCCGAAGTGGATTTAACCCTTGTGTTGGATTCAGCCCGATCTGAAGATTTTCAAGTCCAAGGGAATATTGGCTTGCGGGATATGCTTGTAAAAACGGCCCATTCCCCGGCGTTACTCCAAGGACTCAATGCCGACATTGCCATCACACCGGAGGTCGCAGACCTATCCCAGTTCTCTTCGACGGTCTCTTTGAAGGCAGGTGCAACTTCACCTAAAGAGCAGTTCAATCTGGAATTCAAGGGCCGTATCGACGACTGGCGTCGAAACCCGGCCATAACCATTCACGGTTTAAAAACATCGCCCATATTCCTGTCGCTCCTTGCCTCGATGGTGCCCTGGGACAAACTGGGCGAATCCGCCAAACCTGTCAAAGAGATCCTTGTCTCCGGCGGGACTTTGACCATAGAAGACCTGGCCTTGCCCAAAATCGATCTTTCCAAACCCCCCAAAGATCCTACCCGTCTGATACCAAAGGTAAAACTTGTGGCAATTTTCGACGACATCACTGTGCCGTCTATGAAAAAAACCCTGCCCAGGGTTGAAGGCATTACCGGCAGCCTAAATCTCGAAAATGATACCCTGACTGCCGACAAGGTGAGTGCTAAGGTTGGGCCCCTTTCACTGCCTACCATTAACCTACATGCCAAGAATCTCTCTACCAAACCAAAAGTGACCCTCAGCGCAAAAGGGCCGATAAAAGTGGCCGCAGCCAGTAATGAGGAAGTGAAGAAACTGCTCAAAGAGTACGGCTTTAAAAGCTTAACCGGGTCAGCCGACGTTGATATGAAGGCTGAATTTGATCAAGCCAAACCAAAGAGTTGGACGGCAAACGGTTCTTTGATACTTAAGGGTATTCACGCAGAATCCCATCCCGCAGGCGTGACTATGGACAACCTCACAGGCGGCATAAAATTCAACCGCAAACAAACCATGGACATCACCGTTGAAGATGTCAAAACGATGATCAATAAAGCACCGGTGCAGGTGTCCGGGAAGTTCTTACGCATCGGATCCCCCAAAATGCTGGTCACAACGAAAATTTCTACAAAGCAATTGAATTTGGCCCATCTGGGAGCCTTGCTTCCGACATTGAAAGAATTTAAATTGAGCGGCTTACTCGACATGAATGTATCTGCGCATGTTCCCTACGACACGCCCACCAATACTCGACTCAACGGAACGCTTACAGCCAAAAATGCCGGCTTTCAGCTTGCCTCGTCCGATTTATTGATTAAAAAAGCGAACACCAAGATTGAGCTGACCGGTCAAGACGCCAAGATAAAATCAATGGCTCTAATAGTGAATGACCAACAGGTGTCGTTATCGGGACAGATATCAAATCCCGTGGAGCCCAAAGTTCAACTTCTTATCACGTCGCCCAATCTGGACATAGGCCGATTGATTCCCGCTGAAAAAGCGGACAAGCCCACCTCAAAACCCACAAAAGGGAAGGAGGGTAAAAAGGAGCCCGCACCGGCGAAGAAAGCGGGTAAAACCGAACTGCCGCCTATGGCCCGCAAACTGACCGCAGATATTCAGGTCAAAGTAGATCAGGGCCGATATCGGAAACTTCAGTTTCAGAAATTAAACGTGACCCTTCACTATGTGCGCGGAGTGGTTGAAAACTATGAATTGATTATGTTTGGGCCCAAAAACGGTCAACTCAAAACCAAAGGTTCTCTCGACTTGCGCGATTTGGATCACATCGCGTTCGTTGAGGACCACGATATCCAGAATCTGGACTTGGAGAATATAGCATCAGTCTATAAGATTGAAAAATTGCCTATCACCGGCCCCCTATCTCTAAAAGGTCAATTAAAAGGCCATACCGGAAACGCCAAAGAACTCCTTGGCAGTCTCGACGGACACCTGAATATGAAAATGGGCCCCGGGCATTTAAAGGAGGTAGGGAAACTGGGAGGCCTATTCAGTAAAATTTTTTCAATGGCCAGCCTTCAAAGTATATTTTCAGGCAGGATGTTGGAGGATCTCTCCGGCGATGGCATACGTTACAACATAATAAATGCCGATACTACAATTACGAAAGGCTCGCTTGTCAACAAAATACATTTGGGGAGTGATGCCATGAATGTGGACAGTGAAGGGACCATAGATCTTGTCAATGAGACCATAAAGACAAAGGCTCTATTAGAACCCCTCGCCACAGTCAACAAGGCGCTCGATTTTGTACCAATCCTCGGAAAAGCGGCCGGAGATTTGATCAAAGTCCGCATTGATATAGAAGGCCCCTTGGAAAATCCAAAGATTCAAACCTCTCAAGTCAAACAGGTCGGAACGGCCGTTAAAAGTGTGGGCGAAGGAACCGGAGATTTTTTTAAAGGTATTGGAAAAGGGATAAAAGGATTGTTCGGGAAATAGGATGCGGTTCTCGCAGATTGAGTCCACTCCCACGCCGGCTCAAAGCTAAAACTCAGTTACGGCTCTAAGCCCATAAATTAATCCTTTGATGTCGTTACCCGCCTTGTACTTGTCCCTCATGTATTGTACATCCAACGTGAGCGCTAAATATTTATGGAGGACAAAACGTGTATAGGCTTCAGCAACATGCGTGTTGTCTATGTCTCGGTTGCCACCGTAAAGATATCCGTAAGCGATGGCTGCGTTATCTTTTGGGCGTCCCCAGGCCTTGCCTTTAATATACATGCCCCCCGTAAGGACGGTCTGATACGTAACGGCCGCTTCATCGCTCCCACGAAACATCCTCATAAAGCCCCCAAAGGTGTCCCCAAATTGCTGGTCATAGTTAAAGATGAAGATTTTGCGCCTTTCTTTGCTTGTGCCGTCAGGACTTAAAAAATCCTCTGT
>JAQYVK010000420.1 GCA_030145585.1 Desulfatiglandales bacterium
ATCCCATCCTTTTTCTCATCCAGGGTGATGATGAAATGGGGTGTTTCGTATCGTTTGTAGGATGCCAGCACATTGATTGTCTCTTCTATGAACAGGGCAAATCCCTGTCGCGCCTCATTCTCTCCCCCTGCTTCTATGGACTGTTTCATCAATTTGAGGGACTCGGGATAATCGCCCCGGTGAAAAGCAATATGGGACGCGACTTCCAGAAGGTCCGGGTCCTGGGGCTGATTCGCAAGAGCTTTGAGTACCTCAGGCCAAATCCGGGCTACATCCCAGGTTTCAAGCTTCACCGTCAGCGCCTGAACCGTTTCTGATGGCGGTTCCGGATAGGCCCGGTGAACCATCAACGGGAATTGTAAAATCAAGAGTGCAGTGAGGAAAAAGAATATCTTTTTCATTCCGTCAAACCTTTAAAATATCTCTCTACTTCTCGGCGGTACTGGGAGGGGACATCCTCTTTCAGGGCCTCCATGACCTTTTCTCTCAGGATCTGGGGAGCCTTATAGGCATCCTTAGAGGGCGTATCAAATTCCTCCCTATCAATACCCGTGTATCCCTGCTCACGAGGCCGTCTCAGTTCCGGTTGGGGCAACGTAGGCATAGGACCCCAGGGCCCGTAATACCAACCGCCCCTCGGATCGTATCCCCAAAGATGTCCCCAACGGCCCGCACGCATCCCCATGGCCATTTGCTGGGCCATCTGCTGCATGGATTGTTGCGACCGGGTCAAACGTTGGATCGCCTCCTGTTCCGGCGGAATGGCACCGGGGGCATCCTCTTGATCCAATTTGCCGAATGCTTTGTCCATCGCACCCGCACCCGCCTTAAGGTCGTCGATGATTCGGGTATCCATCCCGGGGAAGAGCTGAGAAAGTCTCTCCAGGGCGTCACCCAGGTTTTGGGTCCTTTCCCGGAGACTTTCCTGGCGAGAAGAAAGAGAGGAAAGTGTTTCCCGACTCTCTTCATCCATAACGTCCATTGGGCCAGGGGACAGCATCTTCATCATGCGCGATATTTCTTCAAGAAAGTTTTGTACATCCGGTCGATCAGCAAACTCGTTTTCAAGGCTTCTGGTTTGCTCGGAGAGACTTTCGAGTCGCTTCTCTTTCAGAAGTCTTTCCATTTCCGATACGGGGTTCCCCTCATCGGACTCGAGGAGGTTACGCAGCTTTTCAAGGATCTCCTGAAGGCGGGGGGACATCTCGCTGAGCCTCTTTTCAGTTTCCTCCTCGAGCAGGCGCTTCAGGTCACGATCAGTGGAATCTGTGCGGGAAAGGATCTCTTTTTGTTCCTTCAATATTTTTTCGAGCTCTCCAACCTGATGAGACATCTCAGATTGAAGTCGATTGAAGGAGCCCATGCTGGCCTGGGTGCCGGCTCTGGCCATGGCAGCCATCATTTCGGAGAGGCTTTGTAGTAGGTTCTGGGCGGCCTCGAGGGCCCCAGCCAGGTCTCCTTCCATAAGTTTTTTTTGAATCTCCTCGAGGTCCTTGAAAAGGTCCTTAAAATCCATTCCGCTCAGTTCCGGACTGTTGAGGAATTCATCAGGGAGCTGGCTGGCCATCTTACTAAAGGCTTCCATGACCTGAGAAACAAGGTCTTTCAGACTTTCCAGTTCTTTCATGAGCTCCTGGAGGGCCTCTGATGTGAGTGCTCCTTTTTGGTCACGCAAGGCCTCTATGAGCCGCCTTTGCCGATTTCTGATTTCTCGAGCCAAGGCTTCCACCTCACGCATCCGGGTTTTTTTGGCAATATCCTCGGCGAGAAGGGAGAGGCGTTCCATTTCTTGAGTGACTGTCTCATTGGGCAGTTGCTCGATCCTTCTCTGCAGGGTGGTAAGATTTCGTTTTAAGGACTCCAGGTCGAAACGCTCCGGCTTTTCCCTCCCCATCCGCTCATAATGCCTGTTCACCTTTTCCAGAACTCGGGTGATTTCTTTAGACAAAGCCTCTCTGTCCTTGGTTTCCTCCAATTGGTCGGCCAAAAGGTCCAGCATAGCGTCTGAGATCTCCTGAGCCCGCTCCGTCTCCCGTGCGGCCCGATGCTTTTCATCCCTAATGTTGATGGTAAAGGTCTTTGAATATCCCGACTTCGGTCCTGAGACCGAATCGTTGTCCCAAACTTCAAGGCGATAAGAGACGCGATCTCCAGGGGTCAGGGCCAGGGTTGCAAGATCCCATTTGAAAACCTCCGGTCCCGCGAAACGACTCTCTTTGAGGCTCTTCAGAGTGACGGCCCGTTCCTTCCCGGCCATCTGATAGATCAATCTGATGGTCGTCACACCGAAATCATCCTTTGCAGTATAGGTGAGGGGAAGGACCTCACTCCCAGCAACCTCGAGATTTTCTGCAGGACTTAGAATTTCGCTTTCGGGATATTTGTCAGGAATCAGCTGGACCCGGTACTGAACGGGATTGGTGTTCTCGAATCCCAGGTCATCCTTGATCGAGAGGGAATAGGTGCCCGGGTAAAAAACGAGGAGGTTGCCCTTCAAACGGTCCTCTTCCACTTCGAGAAGGATTTGTTCTTTACGATTCAGAATCAGCTTTCCCGACTTGACCGCTTTCGTTGCTCTCGCTTCGAGGCTGACGACCGTTCCTTTCAGCGCCTCGATGTGCCCCTCTGTCTGGACTGCCCTGGGGAGACGGGTGTAGCCGGGCGGGATCAGGGTGACCTCAATATCCCCTATGTCGGGGGCGTCCACGACGCCGACATCGAAAACAGGGGAGCTGGCACTGCCGCCAAAGACCTGATATCGGAATGAAGTCTGGGCAGAGGCGATCCGGTGTGTGAAGTGGCCTTCTTCCGAAGTTGCCATTTCGAATTGGATTTCATCACCCTTCTCCGGCCAAAGCTTGAGGAGGAAGTTCTCAGGAATGTACCCCGACGCCTTTGCATCGATCAGGACCGGGGTTCCTCGCAGCACGATGGCGGGCGTGGGTTCAAGGGAAATGATTGTTTTCCGCTCCGGAAGGGCGGAAATCGGACGCAGGATATAAGCCAACGGACGGGATGGGAATTGAGAATCCAGAGTGAAGACCGCCATAAAAGCGAAGAATAGGGGAAGGAGAAATTTGCCTCGGGAAGACCATGCACTCCCGAATTTCACAACCTGATTTGGGTGTATGTCCGAAATCTCGTCGGCTGTCTTTCGAATGTGCGCTTTGACCAACCCGTCTGAAAATTCATCGGCATCAGAGGATCTTCCGCTTTGACGAAAGAGAAGCAGGGCATTGGTTACATCGTCCCTCAAACGGGGGAATGCCGCTTCCAGTTTTCGAGCGACGCGCTGCATCGACAGACCGGAAATCACTCTCCAGAATCCCTGTAGTAAAACCAAAACCAGAAAAATCAAAGCCAAGAGGTAATAGACGAAGGGGAGGTAAGGAAGCAGGGTCTTGACTCCTTCAACCAACAGACTTCCCAATAGGATAATGATAAAAAAAGTGCACAGCTTTAGAAGAGAATCAAAGGCGACAAAGAGCTTCATGCGAAGCGCAATGCCCTTGAGAACGTTTTCAAGGTTGTCAAAATAACGACTAAACACCGTTTTTTGTACCACCTCTCGCCTCCGACATTTGGTCCTTGCTACATTTCAAACAAAGCATCTGTCAAATGACATAAATGAATCGGTAGAGGTCATTGCACCATGTATAGACACATATCTCAATAGAAATCATGCTAATTTCCTGTAAGTATATGATATCTTTAGCCATCAACCGGGGGGTTGTCAACAATGAGCTATCTCTAAAATAACATATTAGCGGACATGGAATATTTCAAAGGCGGGGTCTCTTCAATAACGAATGGGTTTTTGAGAATAGGTGAAAAGAAGTGGACAAGATCGCCTTTATTAAATGTTATTCTTACTTAATTCCAAAAACCTTCCTACAAGGCAAGGTGGTTCAAACTATGCAATGCGGGAAAGATGGTTCGTTTTTTTCTCTCACCCGCTCCCCTTTGGCTCGCTTGAGCGCACAGAGAACTCAGAGAGAATTATTTTTGTCTGATTCGTTGATCCCGCTTAAAAGCGGGACAGGTATCCTGAATCAGACAAACCATCAAGCCCCTACGGGACCTATGGCTAATTATAATAGATCCAATTGAATTGCCAAAAGGATATTGAGTCCCCGCGCAAGCGGGATAGCAAATTGATCTGAATTCCCCTCTCAAGAATTCAGATCAAATAGACTCTGCGACCTCTGTGCGCTCTGTGAGAGGTAAAAAGACCCTCTTAAGGGTGGTCGTCAACTAAACTTTGAGCTCGATGATTTCGCACTTAGAGAGGTCACTGGTTCCAAGGCCTAGCTCTTCCGCATGCTCATGTTGTCGCCGAACAATGGCCTCGTTGGTCGGCGTGAAGGTATCATCGTATTT
>JAQYVK010000421.1 GCA_030145585.1 Desulfatiglandales bacterium
TGAGACAACACCCCATAGGAGTGCGGGGGTTATCGCTCTAAAGAACATAAAAATTCGAATCTCGAAATCCGAAATTCGAAACAATATCAAATGACCAAAATCCAAATGATCGAAACTGTATTGTTCGACATTTGGTTTCGAAAATGCAACTTGGTGTGTTTGTTTCTGTCATTAGGACATTATAGCTTTGAATTTGTTTCGGATTTCGATATTCGGCCCGCCCTGGCGCGACTTTATTGGGCCTAGCTATTTATTATTGTGATATGTGCAAATGATAGTTTTACATCTAGTCTAATGAATTCAGGTCTGGGCCAGGGATTTCGAATTTAAACGCCTGGTCTCATCGTTCTCGGCAGAGCTCATTGACTCTGCACCGCCCAGAGGACGGGAATTTCAGCAAACCAATATAAGGGCATTAGAATAAATCCTGTTATCGAACCTGAGATGATATATAAGAGGACATGAACCTAAAAGGATTTCGCCCACTAAAAAAAACCTTCCAAATGCAGAAGGTGATGCTAAGGGTCTGTTACGCTTTGATCCCCCTTGTCTGCATCTCCATCTATCTTTTTGGTTTGAGGTCTCTAGCCCTGATCCTTGTCACTGCCGTTTTTGGTATAGTGACGGAAGCCCTTTTCACATTCAGAAGAGATAAACCGATCACATCAGCGGTCTTTGTGACCTGTTTGATCTATTCTCTTTCCCTGCCTCCCACCCTGCCCCTCTGGATGGCCATTATCGGGATTGTTGTCGGCGTGGCTATGGGCAAAATGGTCTTTGGGGGATTTGGACAAAACGTTTTCAACCCGGCCATGGTGGGCCGGTGTTTTATCTATATCACCTTCCCCATAGAAATGACCAACAGGTGGATAGAACCCTTCTGGGGAGGGGTGGGCGGTCTATCAGCATGGTCCGCCCCTGTCGATGCCATTACAAGGGCTACCCCTATGATGGATTTAGCCGCCGGTTTATCCGTTTCCCTTCAAAAGCTCTTTGTGGGCAATGTCCCCGGGTCCTTGGGTGAGACTTCGGCCTTTTTGGTCTTACTGGGGGGTGCCTACATCATCTATAAAAAAGCTGCGCCTTGGAGGCTGGCTACTTCATGTCTCTTGGGAGGCGTCATCCTAAGCAGTATTTTCTACGGGATGGGATTTTCGGGAATGCCCTCCCCCATCTCAACGCTTCTATCCGGGTCCTTTCTTTTCGGGGCTGCCTTTGTGGCCACGGAGCCTATTTCAGGAGCGAAGACCAAGTCCGGTCAATGGATCTACGGGTTTATGATCGGCGCGTTAACAGTGACACTTCGAGGCTTTTCCAATTTCTCTGAAGGCATCATGTTCTCGGTACTTTTAATGAACTCCTTTGTCCCGATCCTGGATCGAACGGTGAGGCAAGTTCAGGCTTCGAAGAAGGCGGCTTAATGAAAAAACGTTTATTTTCTATAGCTTACATGTTTTTTATTACTCTATTCTTTACCTCTATTGTAAGCGGTGTTAAGGTCCTCAATGAAGAAAGGATCGAGAGAAACCAGAAAGCCAAGTTACAGAGAATCATCTTGAGTGTTCTTCAGATCCCTACGAATGGGGAGCCCTCTGATGAAAAAGTAAATCAGACATTCGAGACCCGGATCAAAAGTATTCAGGTAGAAGGGACAACCCTGTATTTGGGATATGATGAAGAGGGAAAAACGATCCTGGGATACGCCTTCCCCGTTGGTGGCCCAGGTTTTTGGGGACCTGTCTTTGGGATGGTGGCCGTGGATTCTGAAGCCTCTAAGATCTTAGGGATTGCCTTCTACAAACATGCAGAGACCCCTGGACTGGGTGCGAGAATAACGGAGGACTGGTTTAAAGATCAATTTAAAGGCCTGCCCATCTTCCCCGTTGAAGAGGGGAAAAAGATCTTTTATTTAAAACCGGAAGGCACCGGAGAGGCGCCCAATGAATTGGACGCGGTTACCGGGGCCACCGGTACAAGTCGTGCTGTGGAGGGTTTTCTTAACAACGGACTCGACCGCTACCTCAGAGAAATCTGGAAAGCTGTGAAAAAGGGATGAAATAGGATGCCCAAGCCCCCAAAAAAAATTGAAATATTTAAGGCGGGACTTTGGAAGGACAACCCCGTGCTGAGGCAAATCCTTGGGATATGTTCTACACTTGCCGTGACCAACCTCATGGTCAATACCCTCGTCATGAATGCGGGGCTCATATTCACCCTCACTATGTCCTCCTTGACTGTATCTCTGCTCAGAACGTACACGCCCATGCGAATACGCATGATGGTTCAGACCCTGATCATTGCCTCTTATGTGATCATCGTTGATATTGTGATCAAGGCTTATCTTCCGTCCATAAGCGAGGCCCTTGGCCCCTATGTCGGATTGATTATCACCAATTGTATTATCATGGGACGCTGTGAGGCCTTTGCGAAAAACAATCCCCCCCTCGCCTCTTTCTTGGATGGCATCGCCGTTGCCATAGGGTATGCCATCGTTTTAATGGCCATTGCTCTGGTCCGGGAGCCCCTTGGCTTTGGGACCCTTCTTGGCTTTCGGGTCATGCCGGACGGCTTCACGCCATGGACGGTCATGATTATGGCACCGGGAGCTTTTTTTATGCTGGGGTTGTATGTGTGGATTGTAAAAGCTTTTTTTCCGCAGCCCCAAGAAATTCTGAAGTCAGGATAGGTTATGGCAGACATAGATGCCGGCACGCTCTTATTTGCGGCCATATTCACCAACAATATCCTCTTGACCAACTTCCTGGGGCTCTGCCCTTTTCTGTCCATCTCCAGGGAAGTGCGCTCATCGCTGGGCTTAGGGGTTGCCGTCGTCTTTGTCATGACCTGTACAGCCGTCATTAATTACCTCGTCTATTATTATGTGCTGGTGCCTTTGCACCTCGATCATTTTAGATATATCGTGTTCATCATCATTATTGCATCCTTTGTCCAGTTGGTGGAGATAAGTGTAGAACGTTTCTTCCCGGCCCTCTATTTTGTTCTGGGCATCTTCCTTCCCCTGATTACTGTGAATTGCGCCATCCTTGGGGCATCTCTCTTCTTGATCATCAGGGAGTACACCTTGATACAATCCATTGCCTATGGGGCTGGAAGTGGGATCGGGTGGATGCTGGCGATAATTGCTGTTGGGTCTATTCGAGAAAAACTCCAGAAGACAGCCCGTCTTCCAAAAGGGTTGGAAGGGCCCGCCATCACCCTTTTCATCACTGGCATCATGGCGCTGGCATTTATGGCCTTTAGCGGGATGATTCAAATACAATAAAAGACGGTGAACGGTGAATCGTGAACCGTGAACGGATAAACCCAGACCATAAAAGATAAAGTAGAAGACCGATGCTCCAGTTAATTCTTAGCTTGATAGCGATCAGTGGTATTGGGGCACTTCTCGCCCTTTTCCTGGAAATCGCCGATTCCTATATCGCCGATTATGGGGAAAGTCATATCTTGATCAACAATGAAAAGGATCTGGTTGTCGAGGGAGGAAGTCCCCTGCTTTCTTCTTTGATGGAAAACGAGATCTTCATTCCCTCAGCATGCGGGGGAAAAGGAACTTGTTCCCTTTGCAAGCTTAGAGTGTTGGCGGGGGGCGGACCTGTGTTGCCCACCGAAACACCCTATCTGTCAAAGGAGGAACTGGAGAACGATGTCAGGCTCTCTTGTCAGGTCAAGGTCAGGAACGATTTGAAGATCGAAATCCCTGAGGAACTTTTCAAGATCAAAGAGTTCAGGGTGAGCATTGAAAAGGTTATAGATCTTACCGACGATATCAAAAGCATTCAGCTCAAAATATTGACTAATGAGGAGGGCATTTCTTTTAAACCGGGCCAATATGTCCAACTCAAGGTTCCGAAATACGAAATGACCCGAGAATCTGAATACCGGGCTTATTCTGTTGCCTCCAGTTCAGAGGCGAGTCGTGATTTAGAGCTATTAATCACTAAGGTGGCGGATGGGGCTGTTTCAACCTATGTTCATGATTATATGAAAGAGGGGGAAGAACTCACCATCAACGGCCCATATGGCGAGTTTTACCTCCAGGAATCGGATAAGGACATCCTTTTAATCGCCACAGGGTCCGGTCTGGCGCCGCTTCTTTCCATACTTCATCAGATCGAAAGGGAAAAGATTGGTAGAAAAACCACCCTGTTCTTTGGTGCCCGAACGGTAAAGGATCTTCTCTACTATGACGAAGTGAAAGACTTTGAGACGAGATTGCCTGACTTTACATTCATGCCGACCCTATCAAGACCCACTGAAGAGGATCGATGGCAAGGAGAAAAAGGGCGTGTAACCAATCTCATTGAAAAGTACATCCCTGAGAACGCACCCTTGGAAGTTTATATCTGTGGTTCCATCGTTATGGTGGAATCCTGTGAAGACCTGTTGAAAAAGAAAGGAATTTCCGAAGAAAACATCTTTTACGATAAATTTGAGTAAAGCATTCAAGCCCAAAGGAGTGAAAAAGAAAATTACCTTTGCCAATTCTTTAAAATACTCTAATATAAAAGGTTAGTCCGCTTTTGGTTTTCATGTAACATGCTGGATTTTTTAACCATTTAGTTATTTATTTTGGAACAAATTCTCTGAGAGGTCAAAATGCCCAACCCCGTCATCTATTCTAAAGAGCCGGAAGACTTTTATTACATGGATGTCAATGTACCGTGCCAGAGCGCATGCCCTGCCCTGACAAATATCCCAGCGTATATTAGAGCCCTCTATGAAGAAAATTTCGGCCGGTCGTATGAAATAAACCGGATGGCCAATATATTCCCGGGGGTATTGGGCCGAATATGCTCCAGGCCCTGTGAAGCAAAGTGTCGGCACGGGGAAGCGGAATTAGGTCGACCCGTCAATATTTGTCACATCAAGCGTTCGGCAGCTGATTTGAGAGACAGGGTGTCCTCTTCCGTAAAGCGAATATTCTCTCCGACGGGAAAAAGTGTGGCTGTTATAGGTTCAGGTCCTGCAGGTCTGGCTGCCGCCCACGACCTCTCCACCATCGGTTTCTCGGTGACTGTTTTTGAGGCGCTTGACCACCCGGGTGGGATGCTGAGGTACGGGATCCCTGAATTTAGACTTCCCCGTGAAATTCTGGCCACGGAGATCGATCAGATCCTGGGATCCGGGATTACGCTCAAGACCGGGATAAAGGTTGGCACCGACGTACCCATGGAAGACCTCATGACTGGACATGACGCGGTCCTGGTGTCTACGGGGTGCTACGAACCGAATCAATTGAATATACCGGGAGAAACAATGCCGGGCGTCTATTCCGGTCTTCAATTTATGATGGACATCTGTGCAGGGCAAATGCCCGATTTGGGTAAAAGAGTCCTCGTGCTCGGCGCCGGTTTTACCGCCTTTGATTGTGTCCGGTCCGCCTTGAGACTGGGAGCGGAAGAGGTAGCCGTATGTCTTAGGCGCACCGAGGAGGACCTCACAGTAACCGAAGATGAAATCTTTGAAACCAAGAGAGAGGGCGTCAAGATCCACTCTCTCATGGTTTCTCGCCGGATCATGGGCAATGGGGTTGTGGAGGGCGTCGAGTTCATGCGAACCCGCCCTGGGGAATTGAGACCTGATGGTAAGAGTGAGGTGACCCCGATTGAGGGAAGCGAATTTACGCTACCGACAGACGCAGTCATTGTGGCCACAGGCCAAAGACCGCAACCTTTCGACACACCCGGAGACAAAAACAATCATGGACTCCTTCAGGCCGATTCGGCATCTTTCAGAACGTCGCTTCCGGGCCTCTACGTGACGGGTGATTACCTCACAGGGCCTTCAACGGTCATCGAGGCTGTCGCCATGGGAAGAAAGGCCGCGGAAAGGATCGCTCGCGATCTAACGGATCAACCATTCAGGGAAAAGGTGGTGCGCCTCGAAGATACGCTGATCACGGATCGGCAGCGGGCATGGGATTTTCTGCCGAGACAGGAGATGCCTACCATCGAACCGGTTGAAGACCGATTTACAGGGATGACGGGTGAAGTGGAGACCGGCTACAGTCCGGACCTGGCCGAGACGGAGTCCAAACGGTGTTATCTCTGCTATCTTCACTACGAGATAGATCTCAACCGATGTATATACTGCCGCTATTGTATAGATGTGGCCCCCCGCGATTGTATCAAGCTCGTAGACCGGATCGAGACCAACACGTCCGGAGCCATCACCGGATTTGAGGAAACTTCGAACTGGGAAGACGTCAACGCGATCGTGATCGACAACACCCGCTGCATTCGCTGCGGAGAGTGTATGCGTGTCTGCCCGGTTGATTGCATTTCCGTGACCAGGGTAGAACTCACGGAACGCATGAATGAGAAGGGGATCTGAAATGTCCGAAGAACACTTTGTCGTCATAGGGAACGGGCCTGCCGGTAACCAGGCGGCCCAAACGCTCAAGGAGAAGGCCCCGGAGGCACGCGTCACCTTAATCAGCAAGGAAAGGGAGGGCTATTATAAACCTTGTCTTCTTCCCGAATATATGGCCGGGAAAATATCAGAAGATCAGATCTATCTTTCCACCGTGGACGCTTACAAAGAGAAGGGGATAAAATTGAGGAGCGGCCAGGAGGTCGTGGACGTAAAACCTAGGAGAAGGGAAATTGTCCTGGATCACAAAGAGGTCCTTCGGTTCGACGGTCTGATCCTCGCGGTTGGAGGAAGGCCCCGCATCCCTGAACCTCTTCTGGTCTTCCGTGACCTCATGATGACCCTCAAGACGTTAGAAGATGCCAAAACCTGGATAGAAAAGATTTCACGGGTAGACAGAGTGCTGATCATTGGGGGAGACCTCACGTCTCTGGCCGTCACCAAAGCATTGATCGCCCTGGGCAAGGAAGTCTATTTCATGCTTGATGAAAATGCCTTTTGGCCCCTTCGCTGTAATGATGACATGTTTCAAGATGTTTCCGATCGACTCAGTAAGAGGGGCGTCAAGACCTTTTATAATTGCAAACTCAATAGCATGGCGCAACGCTCCGAACACGCCGTCGAGGTGCGCGTGGGGGACGATATTTTTGAAGCGGGGCTGATCGGGGCCTTTTTCGGACTTGTCCCTAACGTCGGGTTTCTTGCCCGAAGCGGCCTTCCCTTGGACCGCGGCCTCCTGGTCAATGAAACCCTGAATACTGGATTTGAAGGCATTTATGCCACAGGAGACTGTGCTCAGGTCTTTCATCCTGAAATCCGTGATTACTGGGTGTCGATTGGCCATGACAATGCCAAGGCACTGGGTCGAACCGCCGCCCTCAACCTCTTGGGGGAACGACGACCTGTGGATGTCGCGACTGAGAGCCTTTTTGATGTTCAGGGGATTAAAGTGAATACTTCTTGGTGGATGGAGTTTTGAATATGCCCAAAGTGGATATAACCATAGAGGTGTGCGGAATGTCCGGAGACGGGACCATCGCAGCCGGAGGCCTTTTGAATGCAGCCATGTCGGAAGCCGGTTTCTCGGTACTCGCCTTCGATTCATATCCGGCAGAGATCCGAGGGTTCGGTCGATGCGTGACCCGCTCCAGAATCGGCAATGAGGAGATGCTTGCCCTCGCGGAAAAAACCCATGTCTTGATTTCCCTCGATGACGAACAGTCCCGTTCCAGGATCCCTTTTCTTGAAAAGGGTGCCGCCGTCATCTTCGATAACAAGCCCCCTTCATATGTAGGGGAAGGCCATGCCATTCCCGCTCATGTCGAACCGGACATAAACCTTTTCGGGATACCATTTTCCGATCTCGCCGCTGAAGCATCAGGGAGCACGAGGGGGCGGAATCTCACGGCCCTAGGAGGGTTTGCGGTTATTTTCGGTCTCCCTCCTGAAATCTTCCGACATGTTATCCAAAAGAAATTTGCTCCAAAGGGGGAAAAGGTTCTCCAGGCAAACTTGATGAGTTTCGACGCGGGATACAACTTTGCCATGACGGCTTTTGAGGATCGATTGCTGAAAATCCTGACCCCTCCAGAAACCGAAGAAAAGACTGAAAAGCTTCTACTCTCAGGGAATGTGGCTATCGCGCAAGGGGCTCTCGATGCGAACTTAAAGCTCTATTTCGGATACCCCATTACGCCGGCCACACCGATCTTGGAATACCTGGCAAAAGCTTTGCCGGAAAAAGGCGGCAAAGTGTTGCAGATGGAAGACGAAATCTCCTCTATAGGAGCGGTTCTTGGGTGTTATTACGCCGGCCAGAGAGCCATGACAGCCACCTCCGGGCCGGGCTTTGCCCTCATGACCGAGTTGATTACACACGGCATTATGGCAGAGATCCCAGCGGTCATCATAGATGCCCAAAGGGGCGGTCCCGCAACCGGACTCCCTACAAAGACAGAACAATCCGACCTGCATGCGGCTGTTTTCGGGGGTCCTGGAGATTCTCCGCGCATCGTCATCGCGCCCACAAACGTTACCGAGTGCTATGAATATACGGTGAAAAGTTTTCAGCTTGCTGAGAAGTATCAAACACCCGTCATCGTGTTGACTGATTTCTTTCTCGACAACCGCGTCGAAAATGTACCCATGCCTCAGGCCTCTAAAGAGGCCTTAAAGGATGGCAATATCTATCCTGATCCTTCGGCCAAGGGGCCTTACAACCGTTTTGAGTTGACCGAATCGGGCATCTCACCCCGTGCCGTTCCCGGTATGGAGGACTTCATGTTCACCACCACCGGCCTTGAGCATTCGGAGAGTGGCGGGCCCAATTACACCCCGGAAAATCATATGCAGTTTAGCGAAAAACGGCATCGAAAAATTCAGGGGGCGCTCGAGGATCTATCGATACCCAAAGAATTCTCCAAAGGAGGTTCTTTGGATGTCGGGGTGATTTCATGGGGCTCTACGTTTGGGTCCGCATTGGAAGCGGTTCAGAAAGAGCAGGAAAAAGGCCTCAAAGTGGGCGCTTTAAAAATAACATCACTATTCCCCTTCCATGACGAGATCATCCGCGGTTTCATGGAAAGGTGCGGAGAGGTATTGATTCCGGAACTGAACTTCCAGGGGCAGCTTGCTAACCTTATTGGGCACCTACACAGAAAGGATGTTGTCAGGATAAACCAGGCGACCGGGAAGCCTATTCCCGCGTCAATTATTCTGGAAAAAATAGAGGAAGTGCTGAAAGCATGACGCAGGACAAGTAAACAGTAAACAGTGAACGGTAAACAGTAAAAAAAATATAAAAGAATATCACGAAAACACGAAAATTTGAAAACACGAAAATTATTATTATGAAAACCAAAAAACGAGTTTTTCAAGTGGAATAGCATATGGATTCCAGGGGGCAGGTGAAAGTCAAACCACCTAATTGATTAATGATCGGTTATCAGTATTCATAAAACTTTCTAATTTCTTGTTTTCGTTCTTTCGTGCTTTCGTGATAATTTTTTGTTCTGTTTTGCTTTTTAAAGAATTCACGTTTTCGTGATTAATTAGGAGTTGAGATAACATGAAAACATCGGGTAAAGTTCTGGCCGACCAGGTGTCGAAGATAAAGGATTCGGATGTCTTTTCAATCCGATCCAATAACCTTCCCACATGGTGCCCCGGTTGCGGATATTTCGGCATTCACCAGGGATTGAATAATGCCATCCAGCGTTCGAAACTACCCCATCACATGGTCGTCACAGTCTCTGGTATCGGATGCGCTGGCCGATATCCTTTTTTCACCAGCAACTACGGTCTCCATACGGTCCATGGCCGCGCCCTGCCGGTCGCCACCGGGGTCAAACTGGCCAATCCTGACCTGACGGTTTTTGCTGTGGGTGGAGACGGTGACGGTCTTGCTATCGGCGGTGCCCACCTGCCTCACATCGCGAGGCGAGATGTGAATGTAAACTACCTGCTCTTTGACAATTCCATCTACGGGCTTACCAAGGGCCAACCCTCACCCAGCTCTCGTCCGGGATTAAAGACCAAGGCCTCGCCTGAAGGCAGCACTGATAAACCCCTCAACGCCACCCTCATGGCCCTCTCCTATGGGGCTTCCTTTGTGGCCCGGTTGTTTGCGGGGGATCCCGAAAGCATCACCGAAGCCCTGTTGGCAGGGATCAAGCACCCTGGCTTTTCCTTTTTTCACATCTACACCACGTGTGTCACTTTTGATAAACAATTCAAGACCTGGGACAACCTCAAAGCCTGGAGTCATCCCCTACCCGATCATCATGACCCAACCGACAGGAAAACGGCCATGAACCTGGTCCTTGAAGATGACTTTGCCATGGGTATCCTCTACAAGCGGGAGACGACTGGCTGATATATCAAGCCATAAGGCCTCATGTACTTATGGACTCGAGTGAAATCGCGGCACAATGAATTTAATGATTTGCCAAATAGAACCGGCCCGCCACAAAAAATAGGCGGGTAAATATCGAACAAGGAATAATGAACATCGAAGGAATAAAAAACTTCAAAATTCGAAATTCCTTGTTCGATATTCGATATTTATCCGCCGTTATTGTGGCGGATTCGTTTTGAAGTTCCTGGAGCCCTTATGACATAATCTTTAAACCAATTCTTTTAGAGATGATCCAATAATAAAAGGTGCTTTCCATTATTAATGGTTCTTTCAAGTAGGAATGGTTGAGTGCCGGTTGTGCTGAATAATCCTTACAACCGGCCCGAAACCCATCAGGCAGCTGTTCACCGTTTACTGTTCACCGTTCACCGAATCACAAGGAGAAATACATTATGAGATATAAACTGGCAGCCATTGTATTAATCGTTTTTTTTGCTAGTCCGCTAGCAGCTCAAGAACTCACAGGAACCCTTCGACAAATTAAAAAATCCGGAAATATCAGAATAGGCTATCGTGCGTCTGAACCACCTATGTCTTATTTAGGCAAAAACGGTAAACCGGCCGGCTATTCTATTGATCTCTGTGAATCTATCGTAAGTGGAGTTGAAAAAAAAATAGGCTCGGAGGTAAGGGTTAAATTTGTTCCCGTAACCGCCGAAGAGCGGTTTAAAGCCCTAACAGATAACAAAATTGATATATTATGCGGTGCAACGACTAAAACGCTTTCCCGGGGTGAGCTGGTCGACTTTACACAACTAACATTTGTCACCGGCGCTTCACTAATGTTTTTAAACGATAATGAGAACCGGGGTTTTTCCGGCTTTGAAGGAAAGAAAATTGGAGTCGTAAAAGCCACAACAACTTCAGTGGTATTAAAGAAACTCATTCGAGAT
>JAQYVK010000422.1 GCA_030145585.1 Desulfatiglandales bacterium
TACGCCTCATTCCTCGGGATTTCGTCCCGCAGGAGCTGCGGGATGAACATTTTCCATCAACCTCTCAACGGCTGGTTTTCGACAGTCTCATAGAACATGTGAGGAACTAAAATGAAAGAAAAAGTCGTTTTAGCCTATTCCGGCGGGTTGGATACATCCGTCATTTTGAAATGGCTTATAGATAAAGGGTATGACGTCGTTGCCTATATCGCCGATGTGGGCCAGGAAGATGATTTCGAGGCCGCAAAGAAGAAAGCCCTCGAGTTAGGCGCCGCGAATGTTTACATCGATGATTTGAAGAAAGAATTCGTGACCGATTTCATCTTTCCGGCCATAAAGGCGAACGCCGTCTATGAAGGAAAGTATCTCCTGGGGACCTCTTTAGCCAGGCCTATTATTGCAAAGGGGCAAGTTGAGGTCGCAAGGAAAGAGAAAACCCACATTGTTGCCCATGGCGCCACCGGCAAAGGAAATGATCAAGTACGGTTCGAAATGACCTACTATGTCCTGATGCCTGAAGTAAAAATCATCAGTCCATGGAAGGATGAGGAATTCCTGCAAAGTTTTCAAGGGCGAACCGACATGATCAATTTTGCCCAGAAAAAGGGTATCCCCATCCCTGTTACCGCCGACAAACCTTACAGTTCAGACGATAACTTGATGCACATCAGTTACGAGGCGGGTGTTCTCGAGGATCCAAAGTTCAAGCCGGATAAGGATATGTTTTTAAAGACCCGGGACCCTATGGATGCGCAGGATCAAGCCGAAGACTTTATGATCGAATTCAAACACGGCATACCGGTGAAGGTCGAGAATCTTTCCGATGGAACGGTAGAAAAAGAACCACTCGGATTATTTCAGTATTTGAACAAACTGGCGGGAAATCATGGCATCGGCCGGGTGGACATGGTTGAAAACAGGTTTGTGGGCATGAAGTCTCGGGGGGTGTATGAGACCCCGGGGGGAACCATATTGTTACAGGCCCATCTTGACATTGAAGGCCTCACCATGGACCGCGAGGTGAAGCTGTTGCGGGACAGCCTGATTCCCAAATTTGCGCAACTGATCTACTTCGGTTTCTGGTACAGTCCCGAAATGGAGGTATTGACCGCGTTGATGGAGAAAGCGCAGGAACATGTTTCAGGGAAGGTCTACCTGACATTGTACAAGGGTAATATCATCATACAAGGAAGGGAGTCTGAAGAATCTTTATATGATGAGAAGATCGCTTCCATGGACATCCATGGCGGTTATGACCAGAAAGACGCCACCGGATTTATCAAGCTCAACGCCCTGAGATTGAAAGCAAACGCAAAACGAAAGAAGTAACGCTTTTTGTTAATTACAGCTTCTAAAAAGTGTGACATGAAATCGTTCCTGAAAGGACCAAATATATAGATAAAATGAATTGGAATGACAAATGTCAAAGCCCAAATTCCAAATGAATGTCAAATGACAAATGCCAAAAAAAGACCTCTCGAAGTAATTGAAATTTAGGATCTCCTATAGGTTTGGACAAAGAAAAGAATATTCATAACTGACTATATCGGAAATCAATTTGTCATTGGGATTTTGGATTTCATTTGACATTCTTGCCCTGTCGAATAGGAACTGTGAGGTTAAGCAGACATAAATAACTTCGGCAAAATGGCATAATCCGCAAGTACATTGATTGTTTCTTATTCAACAGGGTGAAGATTTTAACGTTTGCCTGTCCCGCCATAGCTGGCCCACCGCTGGTGGGCTGGCGAAGGCGGAAGCTTTGCATCATCATTGATTCAAAATCATACCCTTACCTGCTTATAAAAGCTTAGACATCCAACAGAACATCAACATTTGATCCTCCTTGATGACTGCACCTCGTCGCATGATCCGGGCGGGTTTCCACACCCTTTGAAATTTTCCTTAAGCCCCTTCCTGCAATGTGGCTTAACTCCCTTAATTTACAGAAGAAAAATGCTTCGAGTTAATTCTTTACAACCGTTTTAATTTGTGGTTGTATGGTCGCGAACGAACGGACGAGAACGGCTGTAGTCCTCTTCTTTTCTGAAAAAAGATTTCTTAATAACCCAAAGAGGGAATTCTATTAATAGAAAACTGAAGGAGGCATCTCAATGATTGGAGATTTTAAAGGCAAACATATCTTGCATGGAAATCAATTTTCCAATGAAGACCTTGATAAGATCATGAACGTGGCTGATGAATTCGAGCAAGGTCTTGAAAAGGGACAGACCTATGATCTCATGAAGGGCAAGATTCTTGCCGCCCTGTTTTTCGAGCCGAGTACACGCACTCGTCTTTCTTTTGAATCCGCCATGTTGAGTTTGGGCGGAGGGGTCATCAGCGTTGCATCCGCGGCGACCTCTTCGGCCGCCAAAGGAGAGAGCATCGGAGATACCGCCCTGACCGTTTCACAGTATGCCCATGTCATGGTGATGCGCCACCCGGAAATCGGTTCGGCCGCCGAGGCAGCTTCCGTGGCGACGGTTCCGGTGATCAATGCCGGGGATGGGGCAGGCCAACATCCCACGCAAGCCTTGCTGGATGCCTACACGATCAAAAAAGAGATCGGAGCGCTCGACGGGATCACAGTTTCCCTGGTTGGGGACTTGAAATATGGTCGGACCGTCCATGCGCTCGTTGAGCTTCTCTCGCTCTACGACATCGGTTTGCGTTTGGTGTCTCCTGCGAGTCTCAAGATGCCGGCTGATATTGTAGAAAGGCTCAAACAAAAGGGAATGGAAATCGTCGAGACCGAAAATCTTGTAGAAGCGGCAGCGGAATCTGATCTCATGTATGTGACCCGAATACAAAAGGAGAGGTTTTCTGATATCAAGGATTACGAAAAGATCAAGGGCGTCTATGTGATCGATGAAGCCCTACTAGAAAAGGCAAAAAAGGGTGTGGTCATCATGCATCCCCTCCCCAGGGTGGATGAGATTTCGGAGTCTGTGGATTCTTATGAAGGGGCGGCCTATTTCCGGCAGGTACGAAACGGCGTTTATGTCAGAATGGCCCTGCTGGCGTTGGTACTTGGTATAAAATAGCATACTAATTAGTAGTCAGTAGTCAGCCGCCGTCGTTTGTCCGCCGGTGGCGGCCAACTATGGCGGCCAAGGAAGTCAGAATACTAAATCTTTTTTGGACGGTCCATAATTGAATTAAATAAACCAATAAAAAAGGGGGGGAAACGTGGCACCGAACCAGTTTGAAAAAATAGAAAGAAAGATTTGGAGCGATGAAAAAAAATATCTCATGAAACAGGTTTCCCTAAGTCTTATTCGGAATGATGCCCTGAAAATCGGTGATTATATCCTTCGTTCAGGGAAAAAGAGTCCCTATTATGTGGACCTTCGGCAGTCGATATCTAATCATATTGCCATGGACTGGATCGCAAATTCCCTGGCCCGGATCATAATCAATGAAATCGGAAGGGAGAAAGTCGATAAGATCATGGGCGTTCCCACCGCGGGCATCCCCTTTGCAACCATAGTGAGTCAAAAGTTGGCAAAACCAATGTTGTATTATCGTCGGGAGAGAAAAGAACATGGCGTTCGAAAAAAGATAGAAGGCCTTCTGGAGCGAAACGACCGCATCCTCATGATAGACGACCTCATCACCACCGGACAGAGCGTCATTGACGCCGCAGAGGCGGCCAGAGAACAGGGTGGCATCGTCGCCGAATTGGTCGTTCTCCTGGACAGAGAACAGGGAGGAAGGGAATTCATCCGCAGCAACAACATAGAACCCCATGTCCTGTTCAACATCTCCGAGGCCTTTACCTGGCTCAACGAAGTTGAGCTGTTGGGTGATAAAGACCACGATATGATCCAGGCCTATATCACAAGTGAAAAGGAGGAACTGGAAAATCAGAAGCTGAAAAAAGAAGCCGATTGAAAGCCACCTTTCCATAACAGGCGGCTCGCAACGGAAAATCGGGCAGCTTAAGCTTGATTTAGGTTGGGCATTGAAGATGCCGTTAACTTGAAATCCTCAAATTTGATTTTCTCACCCGGTCGGGCCACAACAAAACCATCATCCCAAGGACCACTGATCATTTTCCGAATGAGGGCGACAGACCCGGGAATCTCGTCATAGCGGAGATTCAGGCGTTTGGCGTTCCGGCGGGCAGATTCTCGGTAGCGTTCTTGATCGGCCTGGCCGGTATCAATATATGCAATGCGTGTGTAATGCTGGAACATCACCTCCATGACTCTGTCCGCCCGCTTCTGACCATAGCGTTCAATTAGTCGGTTATATTCATCATCAGGGGTATCACTCACCTCGATCCAACCCTTGGTCAAATAATAGGTGCCCGGTTCCTTTTCGGACTGTTTTCGATAGGCCCCATTGGAACCTAAAAAGATGGCGATGCAATCGTCGACTCGAGGGACGACCAAGGTACAGGTGGAGGCGCTAAGGCCAACCACTCCCATGGAGCACAAGCCATAGCCCAAGAGAATGATGTCGGCGTCACCGCAGTTCTTGTCTATCGACTCTTGCAAGGCCTCACGAAGTTTTTCAGGCGTGCGATGAAGCCCAAAATCCAGGACTTCTGCCGTAACATTGGGCGGCAGATAGGGCAACATCTCTTCAATCACTGTCGCGCACGCAATCACTTTTATTCGGTGCTCGGTCAATTACTTTCCTTTCATTATCCAGTGACAGACTCACCCGCCTATTATGACGTCACTGGTCCAAAAATCTGCCTCACTGAAGTGCCTGACCCTTCCGTCAATCCTTCCTCCATTAATGATTAGGGCGGTTCTTAATCCCTTTGAATCCTCTGTTTGACCAGGTGATTGTATTCTTTTTTTCATCATAGCAGGTATTAATAAGGCAGGAAAGGCCTAAGATATCAAGATGGTTAGCATCAACCACCATATAATTCACAGACAAATTTTTCTTCTGTGAACCCTGCATCTAGCGAAGTCCTGCCATGGGCGGGACCGGGGCTAAAGTTTTGTAAAATTGAGCCGATAGGTCAGATAAAAGAGGTTCAATGATCATTACGCACAGATCTCTTCGTGTCATCGTTT
>JAQYVK010000423.1 GCA_030145585.1 Desulfatiglandales bacterium
GGATCCTTCTTTGGGCTCCGGAGCATGGACGGTGGCTCCCTTTGTTTTTCTCGGCTACTTTAATCCGATTGGCAAGGGGAGTATTTTTGTGCCGGGATATCAGCACTTTATCAGCCTCGATGAAGACCCTGGACGTAACAAGGTTAATCGGGGATTAATCGATATGTTCCTCGTTAAGACCTTCGCTAACAATCAGTACTGGGCCTATGTCGATCCCCAGATTATCCTAGATTACGAGAACAATAAGGAGTTCATGCAGCTGGAATTGCAAGGAGGAATGATGCTGGACAAATTGTTTGGCAGTAAAGGTCACAGCGTATGGGTCATGCCCTCTTTTGGTATTGGCTCCGACAGCCCTTACGATTATTCGCTGGAGGTGGGGTACAAGTACGTTTGGAGATAACCGATTGAATCGCCATGAGTGTTAGGGAGATAAACGATGCAGCACGTTACACCATAAAACAACGTGCTGCATAATCGCCCTGACGCTTCTTGTCGGCGTGGAAGGTTGCTCTACGACGTTGCCGTCTCCGACGGCCGCACACGGGGCGTGTCAGGCCGAGTACGCCTGATCGGCGCGTGCTGCGTAATTGAACGAGAAGAGAACAAGTGAAATCAATTAAATATACTATTTCCTGCTGCGCGGCGCTGTCGTTGCTGGTCGCGGGGAAAAAATATGACGGCTCAGGAAAAATACGGAGTTGCCAGTATCGAAATGGTCAATGGTGTACCCTCCCCCGCGTCGTCTAAGAAGATATTTGACGCCATGGATTATTATGGCGCTGTGCAGGCGTACCTTTGGGCCATGCCTGCAATGGGGCTTAAGGGTTGGGAGAACGCTAACGTTGATATGGGGGCTGACTCAACTCTTGACGGTCAGATATGCTTGTATCATGGCTACGACGGAGCAGCAGGCATCCTGACGCCAAATACGCGAGTCACCTATCTAATATCATTTGTAGACACCAAAGTGCATGGTCCTGCTGTCTGGATAATTCCCGCCGGGATTTTGAGTAAATAACAAAGCAATAGCAACTTTCCTTTCCACAGGAGTATCAGATGCTCATCTATCAATTAAAAATCGAAGTCAAGCCGTACAAACCGGATGAATTTGTCAACAGTATGCACTCGTATTTGAGCAATATTCGTAAAGAAAAAGGTTGTCTTGATTTCAGCGTGTACCGGGATTCCGATAAGGAAAATACGTATATTGTGGTTGGAGAGTGGAAGACGCGCCAGGCCATGGAGAAGCATTTCCAGACTCGCGAATTCGAACTGTTAATCGGCGCGGCCAAAGTACTTGGCGAGAGTTTCGCAATGAACATCGCCGAAGTTTCAAAAACCGGGGGCTTTGAATTGGCCAGAGAACAGATAGCTTAGCAAAAGCGGACGGACGCAGAGGCGGATTGAACATAAATCATATTGAATATGAAAATGAAACATTCAAAGAAGTTATCATTAGCATTATTGGTTGTGTTTGTTGCACTGACAATGACTGTTGGACCAGCATTCGCTGCCAAAAAGCCGAACATCGTCCTCGTCTTTTTGGACAATTTCGGTTGGGGTGAGCCTGGCTTCAACGGCGGCGGAATCATCCGGGGGGCGGAGACCCTTCGGATGGACACGCTCGCCTCTGAGGGGCTCCGTCTGACAAACTTCAACGGCGAATCGCAATGCACGCCGTCGCGGTCCGCCATCATGACCGGCCGCTATGCCATTCGCAGCGGCAACGACAAGGCCCCCCAGGGTGGTGGGGTATACGGCCTTGTTCAGTGGGAAATCACCATGGCCGAGATGCTGTCGGATGCAGGATATGCGACCGGTATGTTCGGCAAGTGGCACCTGGGAAGAACCCCGGGCCGTTTCCCCACCGACCAGGGGTTTGACGAGTGGTACGGGATACCCAACTCGACCGATGAAGCGCCCTACATGGATCTGGAGGGGTTCAAGGAGATCGATACCATCTTCGGCGAGGTCAAGGAATACGGCATGCCGAAAATCTACAACCTCTATAGAGATCCAGGGGAACGTGAAAGCGTGACGTTCCCTCACACGTGGGTAGCGAAGGCCGCCACGCCTCAACTGATCCACCATATTGTGTCGCTGAGAAAAGAGCCGCCTATTAAGCCGGGGACCAAAGATCCTTACGAGCCGCCAAAGGCTCAGCTTAGAAGATAAGCTGAACCGATAATATCCACTTAAGAAGGAGCAATTTTGATGAAGTTCTTTAAGAAAGCCGGCCTCGCAACCACACTGCTTGGTGTTGTGACCATTGTTGTTAGTCTTACAACTCCGGTCTGGGCCGATTTTTACGGACACCATTCACCGGGGGGATGGGGATTACAATCAGGGAGTCAAGTCCCTCCACCTAATGGTTTCCTTCTTACACCGCTCTATTCTAGGTATCATTCAGATAAATTGGTAGACAGCAATGGCAATGAAGTCAACATAACCGGACTGAACAGAGATATCACCATTAATGTGCTGGGATTGTTTGGCTGGTGGGTAAGCAAGTATAAAATCCTGGGGGCCAATTGGGGGATGATGGCTACGATTTTTGGTAGCGACAACGCAATAGAATTTCCCACTTTTGAGGTTAAAAGTGATTTCGGACTCGGGGACATCTATTTTCAGCCTATCAATCTTGGCTGGCATTTGAAACAGGTCGATTTTATGGCGACCTATGGAATTTATTTTCCCACAGGTAGATATGAGTTGGGTGGTGATAACAATACCGGATTGGGGATGTGGACCCATGAGTTCGGTGCCGGCACGACCATTTACTTTGATCAGGAGAAAAAATGGCATTTTTCAGCTATGGGCTATTTCGAAATCAGTACAGAAAAAGAAGGTACGGATATAGATGTCGGAAATATCCTAACCGTTGAAGGGGGATTGGGCAGATCGTGGTATGAAGGTGCTCTCTCGGTGGGGATCGCCTATTATGCTCAGTGGAAATTGACCGAGGACACAATAGGTGGCCTTAATAGGCTTGATCCCAGGTTACCGTCCACCCGCACCCTGAATCGATCCCGGATATACGCTCTAGGGCCGGAGGTCAATATCCCGATCATTATTAAGGACAAACTCATTTCCATCATTACGGCCCGTTATCAGTGGGAGTTTGGTGCTCGAGCTCGGCTTGAAGGTGAAAGTTTCAACCTGTTGCTCAATTTTCCTTTTTTCTAGAACCTAATCTTTAAAAAAACTAGAAAGAACATTCTGCTTGCGCAATATAATCAGAAGTGAAATAATTATTAGAAGCAGCAAATAATGGCGAGAAAAGGGGAGGTATAAAACATGAGGCTGAATAGGGGTAAAGGAAGGAATCCACCCACAAAAGAGGTTTTCCCAGCAATAGTCTGTCTGGTTACTTTTGTAGCGCTATTGGTGACCTCCTGTGGGAAGGAGGAAGAAAAGGCGCCTGTATCAGAGGTGGTCAGGCCGGTGAAGGTCATGACTGTCGTCTCCAGCGGTGGGGGGGGAGGCCTGCAATTTCCGGGCAAGGTCCGGGCCTCCAAAAGGGTGGAACTGGCCTTTAAGGTCGTGGGGGGACGGCTCTTTGAACTCCCCATCGCGGGCAAAGAGGGCGGATATGTCAAAAAGGGGGAACTTCTGGCTCGTATCGATCCGAAGGATTTCCAAACAGACCTGCGAAATGCCGAAGGTCGACTCGGAGAGGCTGAATCGTCTCTAAAACTGGCCAAAAGCGAGTATGCGCGTATTCAGAGGATTATGAAACAGGATCCGGGTGCTGTGAGTCAGGCGATGGTGGACAAGAGGCGCGAGGCCGTCAACCAGGCCCAGGGCCGTATCAAGTCCTTCAAAGCCTCTGCGGATAACGCCAAAAACCTATTGAGCTACACCTATCTCAGGGCCCCATACCCGGGCGTCATCGCCAAAAGATATGTGGACAATTTCCAAGATGTCAAACCAAAACAACCCATAGCCAGGTTAGAGGACATATCCAAGGTAGAGCTCTTGATCGACGTGCCGGAAAACGTGGTGGCCGTGAGAAGAACGGAGGGACCAGGATCTGTTACAGCGGTCGCTGAGTTCCCCACCGCCCCGGGCAAACAGTACCCTTTGAAGGTGAAAGAATATGCAACAAAGGCGGATCCAGCCACCCAGACCTATCAGGTCGTGCTTCAGATGCCTCAACCGGAAGACATCAATGTATTGCCGGGTATGACGGCTACTGTTTCGGTTTCCATCCCGGAAAAAGAATCGACGGAGGAGCGATCAATCTTCATTCCCGCCATTGCGGTCATGACGGATCCTAACGGTAAAAACTACGTGTGGCTCGTTGATTCAGCTAACATGACCGTCCTCAAAAAGGAAGTGAAGGTCGGTCGATTATCAGGATCAGAAAATATCAATGTTTTGGAAGGTCTCGAAGGCGGAGAAACGCTTGTCATGGCCGGGGTCAAGGCATTACGAGAGGGTATGAAAGTCAGCTTCTGGGAACAAAAATAGGGGGAATCCGGAATCATGAATATAGCAGAATGGTCCATCAACAAGAGTGTCATAACCTGGACAATGACCGTCCTTCTTCTATTTGTAGGCTATATCTCCTATCAAAATTTGCC
>JAQYVK010000424.1 GCA_030145585.1 Desulfatiglandales bacterium
AAACGCATGTTTCCCATCAATCAGTCTAAGAACCAACATTTTATTCATTTCTTCATTTTCTTCCGGATAATCAACGCGAATAAAGTTATCCCTCAGTGTTTTTCTGCTCTCTTTTCTTTCAAGAGCACACCGCATGCTTGCTTCACCTACATCCATTAAATTGAGGGCGGAGATACAATGCATGAGTTCGTGAAGATTCCCGGCTTTCAATGTCCCAATGGCTTCCCCTCTTATCCTTCGCATATGGGCCAAGCCCGCCTTGAGCAGCGTTTCATAACGAACGGCACCACCGTACCAGCCCATGGTATCCTGGCAGGCTGCCGAGGCCTCCTTCCAGGAAGACCCTCCTTCCCGTGCTAAAAACGCGTTAAACAAGTCTTTTTTTTCTTCCGCAAAGGAAGAGACCTCTTTAAGGTCACCAAACTTTTCTTTCTTAGCATGATTTGCAGCAGACTCTCCGGCTATCCATCCCATGGCAAAAGCACCAGGAGAGACACCCCGCTTGATATTTCCGAGCGTATCACCAGCGGCAAACAATCCTGGTAAGCCAGTTGCTGCCTTTTTATCAATCATAATTCCTGCCCTAAGCTCGGGTTCGTAAACCGAAAATTCAATCCGGTTTTTTTTGGGGTCAATGTTTTTCTCCTCTAAATATTTGAGTAGAGCAACATTCCCCTCATTCATCAATGCCCATTTCATGTAGGTCATGTCTTCATCCGGTGTTTCGGCGCAATTCATGAGTACGGGGCCTGTTCCTTCTTCATAAACCCTACGCATGTCTCCGGGCGACTCCACGGAGATGCTGATCTTTTTCCGATCGACACCCTCCCTCACCTTGCCGATGGGTTTCCCTAGTGCATCCTCCGTGATACCGATCCAACTGCCTCTTCCTTTTTTATGGAAGTTTTTGAGACCGGTATGTAAATATAAAAATTCCATCCCGGCCACCTCTGCACCGGCGCGATAAGCCATGGCCACACCATCTCCGGTGCATTGGGGATGGGTTGCCCTATTGAACTCCCAAGAAGTCGGACCTGGGAAGAGACGGGCAATCCCACCGGTCGTTATTACAGTACTTTTAGCCAAGATGGTGTAAAATTTCGGCTCCCTCACACCCACCCCAACCGCCCCAACAATCCTATTCTTCTCCTTGATGAGATCTGCGATCACCACCCGGTTCAAAACAGTGATATTTCTGTCCGCCATCTGCTTTGCAAAGAGGACTTTCTGGTCCCTGCCGGCCCAGTGCAGAAAGGTGGGTACCCTGTGTATCTTCTTCACATAGTTCCATTCCCCATTTGTCTTGACAGGGAACCCCCACTTTTCCATGTCTCTGAGCCGGTCCTGAATAGTCGTGGCGATGGTGTAGAGGATGTCCCGATCCTGCAGGTTTCCCATCGCCTGCACATGATCTTCCACGAGTTGCTCTATCGTAAATCCCAAAGGTTCGTGATATCCGGGCATGTATGACCAGGTGTGGTCAACACCTGTGGCGGCATTTCCACTCCGCTGAACATTGGCCTTTTCCACGAGCAGCACATTTTCACTTCCGCACACCTCACTCGCCCTTATAGCCGCCATACAACCGGCCAAACCGCCCCCAATGATTAAGACATCAATCTTGATGGTCTCATGATCTAATTTCATATCTTTCTGTCCTCTTTTAAATTCTACCATCATATAAGATGTTATTGGTTTTACAGAACAACCCCCATCCATAAGACGAGGGATTCTAATGCGGTTGATTAAAATCAACCATTGCGTCATGCCGGACTTGCAGCTGACTGTAGATGCTTAATTTCTTACAGTCAGCATGATTCGGCATCCAGAATATATAGCCCTATCTTTCCTGGATTCCGACTTTTATCCGCCTCTGGCGGATTAGCCGGAATGACAAGTCGCTCCGCGACATTGGAAATTTTCTTCGCCTGAAGGCGAGGGATTTTAACCATCCCCGTAAGAGACACTAAATGGACAATCGCAAAAGCTTCCTAATATTGCCCTCAAAAATCATCTTTTTTTCAGCATCCGCTATAGGCATCTTTTGAATCGCTTCAATCGTCTCTAGATAAACCCTTTCACCAAACTGGTCATCATAAGGGGTGTCGGTTCCAAAAAGCATATGACCAACACCAAAGAAATCATGCGCACACATGAGGGCCGCCGTGTTTCCCTGGATGGCCGTATCACAGTAAAACATTCTGTAGTATTCAAGGGGTTCTTTTTTAAGGGGGTACTCAGGCTTGTAGCCCATTCGTCTCTGATTGAAATCCCATGATAGCTGTATCCTCTTGTTAAAATAAGGAACCATCCCCCCAGCATGGTGCGTGACGACTTTAAGATTAGGATAGTTTTCCAGGACACCACCGAAGGCCAAACGAGCCATTGCTTTGGAGGTTTCATAGGGCCAACCGAAATTTGTGAAAGCCAAGAACTTTGAGTCGGTTTCCCCTTCATAATCGGGTGTTGTGTTAGGGCGGCGTGGATGTAAAAAGATGGGTAGATGTAAACCGGACATCAATTCATATAGAGGCATGAACTCTTCTGAATCTACGGGTTTTCCACTGATATCCGTAAAAATCTCTACACCTCTGAATCGTAACTCGTTGATGGCGCGTTCCGCCTCTATAATCGCCGCGTCCACATCATTCATAGGTAAGCAGGCAATAGCGCCCGCAAAGCGATCCGGATATTTTGCTACAAGTTCAGCCATTTCATCATTGGCAATTTTTGCCAATTCAGCCGTATCCTTTGATTCGGTAATACTTTCAACATTTGGTCCGGCGATGGTCAGGACTTGCAACAATCCCTCGAACTTATCCATGATCCGGAATCTTATATCCAGATCAGTTAATCCCGGGTTAGCGCCCGGATATTTTGAATATTGTGTCTTAAATTCCGGACCAGCCCTTTTTTTACGTTCCCTCAAATAGTTTGGGGGAAGAATGTGAGCTGCACAATCGATAATCATGTTTATAGCCTCCTCTTTCCTAAGCTAAAAATGCAAGAATCTCCTCATTAAAAGACGGTCCCTCTACCTTCTCGTGATCGGAATTCTTGGTTGGGATCCGGAACAACGTGTTCTGCATATGTGATTTACAGAAATTGTCAGGAAGATGTTCCGATTGGTCTTTTTCTAAAACCCCCTTGTCCCCCACATCCGACGAGCTCATGTCGAGTCGTTTGTCAAAGAGGGCACTTATGAAGGCCTGAAGTCGTATCAACGCACCTATGGCCGCAATAAGCAATGCCGGAGTGTAGGCGTTCCCCCCTTTTTCAACACTCTCGCACTGTTGTTTATGCAACGATAGGGTTTATTTATTGATGCAATACTTGGCTGATGAATGTTTGCGCACGATCACTGGAGGGATTGTCAAAGAATGCGTCGGGGGTATTTTCCTCAATAATTTGGCCTTCGTCCATAAATATTACACGATCTGCAACGGTTCGGGCAAACCCCATTTCATGGGTGACCACCAACATCGTCATGCCTTCTTCGGCCAAATCAATCATCACATCAAGCACCTCTTTGATCATTTCCGGATCTAGGGCCGAGGTGACCTCATCAAACAACATGATCTTAGGCTTCATGCAGAGGGACCTGGCAATAGCGACGCGTTGCTGCTGACCACCGGACAGTTGTCCCGGATATTTGTCGGCTTGATCGGCGATCTTGACACGCTCCAAATAGGTCATGGCGATTTCTTTGGCTTTAGCCTTGGGCAAGCGCCGCACCAAATGTTGGCCGATGACCAGGTTGTCCAGCACTTTCATATGGGGAAATAGATTAAAGTCCTGAAACACCATGCCCACTTCGGATCGAATGGAATCGATATTTTTAAGATCATCGGTCAGCTCGATACCGTCAATGACGATGGTGCCGGACTGGTGAGCCTCAAGGCGATTCATACAGCGGATCATAGTTGATTTCCCCGACCCGGACGGTCCGCAAATGACGATTCGCTCGCTTTTTGTCACCTTCAAATTGATGTCGCGTAGAACGTGGAAATCTCCGAACCACTTATTGACGTTATCAAAGGAAATAATTGTTTCTTCTGTCATAGGACTCCTAACCTCATTCTTGAGTTTCGAGTAGGGGCACGACCGGCATAAACCATAATGTTGCATAAACTACAGTGCGAGAGTGTTGGTAAATCATGAATATCCTGGCTTTTGAGCGTTTATGAACTCTGTACTGGATTCAATCAAGAATGGCATCTATGAACAGTGGAAAATTCGCACTGTTGTTTACGTGAAAAAGCCATTAAGCTTTTTCTTTAGAAGAATCACGACCTATGGTCGGGATTCTTCACCTTCGAGGAAAGCGGCTGTTCGGCTGAAAAAGATTTTCAGCAGAACAGCAGGATACCGCAATCTCCGGCTCTTGTGTACACAAGAGCATGACAAAGTTTCGCGGTATGCAAATACAGC
>JAQYVK010000425.1 GCA_030145585.1 Desulfatiglandales bacterium
AGCGGCTTCGCACATCCCTGTTTTATCAATAATCCCTCATCCGTAATCTTCATCTGAAAATCCCGTTGAATATTTAAATATAGACTGTTAACCTGGGATACGTCTGCACCGGGACTATGGATAAAACACTAAATTGATATCACAATCAATGTCCATTGAAATCGCTAATCCCTTGACCCCCTTTTTCAAATCATGTATCTAATTTATAACACACTTAAATCACGCCTGATCTGAAGCTGAATCTCAATATTTTCAATAAAGCCGACCTCAATTTCAACCTGTTTTTATGCTTCATACTTATTAGATGGAGTGCAAAACATGGAATGCCAAAAGTGTCAGTTTAATAATCGTGAAGGGGCTAAATTCTGCATTAAATGTGGAGCCAAATTCGAGGTTAAATGCCTCAATTGTGGTAACTCTTTGTCTTCTGAAGCATTATTTTGTGATGAATGCGGTCAGACACTTTCAAAGCGCAAAAAAGCCCCTTCTGTAGACTATTCCGAACCCCAATCGTACACCCCCAAGCACTTGATTGATAAGATTCTCACTACCCGCAGTTCCATCGAAGGGGAACGCAAACTGGTGACGGTGTTTTTTGCCGATGTGGCTGACTACACATCCGTCTCAGAAAAGTCAGACCCTGAAAAAGTCCACCAGATCATGGACGGTGCTTTTAAAATCCTTATGGATGAGGTCCACAAATATGAGGGCACCATCAATCAATTCACAGGTGATGGTGTCATGGCCCTGTTTGGCGCCCCGGTGGCCCATGAAGATCATGCCCAAAGAGCTTGTTATGCCGCCCTATCCATTCAAAAAACCATGGAGACGTACGGTGAGAAAATAGAGAAGGAAATGGGGGTGGCGTTCAAGATGCGCATCGGGCTCAACTCTGGGCCGGTGATCGTAGGCGCGATCGGGGACGATCTCAGGATGGATTACACGGCTGTTGGAGACACCACCAATCTGAGTTCAAGAATGGAGAGCATGGCAAGACCCGGCACTGTCCTGGTATCCGGGAATACTCACCGGCTTGTCGGGGAGTTCTTTGAATTTAAATCTCTCGGGAAAATTGAGGTGAAAGGCAAGAAAGCGCCACAGGCGGCATTTGAGCTGATAAAAGCCGGTATGGTCGCAACCCGGATAGGGGCCTCGGTAGCCAAGGGCCTTACCCGCTTTGTGGGCCGAAAGAACTCCATTGCCGCCCTTTTGGATGCCTTTGACAAAGTGAAATCAGGCTCAGGCCAGGTGGTCGGGCTATTAGGAGAAGCCGGGGTTGGCAAATCGAGACTGCTGCTTGAGATGAGGAGTCTGCTACCCCAGGGCGAATTCAGTTATCTTGAAGGACGCTGTCTCCAGTACGGTGGTTCCATGGCCTATCTGCCGGTGCAGGATATCCTGAGATCCTATTTTGATATCAAGGAGGATGAAAAAGAATTCGTTGTTAAAAAAAAGATGACAAAAAGAATTTTCCGAATTGATAAAAAACTAGAAGGCGATCTACCTGCACTTCATGATCTTTTAGCTTTTGAAGTGGAGGATGAAGGGTATCGCAGGCTAGAGCCCCAGCAAAAAAGAGATAAGATTTTTAAAGCCATCAGGGATCTAATAATCCGCGAAAGTCAAAATAAAACCATTGTTGTTGCCATTGAGGACCTGCATTGGATTGATAAAAGTTCAGAAGAATTTTTAAATTATTTCATTGGTTGGATCGCTAGAGCCAAGATCCTATTAATTCTCCTTTACCGACCTGAATATACACATCAATGGGGAAGTAAGTCTTACTATAATAGAATCAGCCTGGATCATCTGACAATAAAATCAAGTGCTGAATTACTTCAAGCCATTTTCACAGGTGCTAAGATTTTGCCAGAGATTAAAGAACTTATTCTTAATCGGGCAGCTGGCAATCCCCTCTATATCGAAGAATTTACTCATACATTATTGGAAAACGGATCTATTCAAAAAAAAGATGAGCAGTATTTTTTAATCAGAAAAATTTCTGATATTCAGATCCCAGATAGTGTCAGTGGAATTATTGCGGCTCGTATGGACAGGTTGCAAGATAACCTTAAACGGGTCATGCAGGAGGCTTCGGTTATTGGAAGAGACTTTAAGTTCAAAATTCTTCAGACAATAACGGGAATGAAGGAAGAAATTAAATCTATTCTTCTTAACTTACAGGAGTTGGAGTTTATTTACGAAAAAACTCTGTTCCCTGAACTTGAATATATCTTCAAACATGCTCTTGCCCAGGAAGTTGCTTACAACAGTTTGCTAATTAAAAGAAGAAAGGAGATTCACGAAAGGATTGGAAAAGCTATTGAACAAATCTATCAGGATAGATTGGAGGAGTTTTATGAAATACTGGCCTATCACTTTGCCAAAAGCGATAATTCTGAAAAGGCATATCAATATTTGGTATTTTCCGGCAAGAAAGCCACTCGCAATTACTCGAATTGGGAGGCGCTGCAGTTCTACAGAAAGGCCATTGATGTCTTAGGTCGAATGCCTTCAACCGATTCTAACCACAGAAAAGGGCTTCAAGTTCGTATCTCTCTTGCAAAGCCTGCAATGTTCCTTAGTTATCCTGGAGATTCAATTGATGTGCTCAAGGTTGGTGTGAAGTTGGCAAGGGAAGTAGGAGATATCAGAAGCCTCGCGAATTTGGACGGTACGCTTGCACATGCCTATGCAATAAAAGGGGAGTCTATTCTCGCAATTGAACACGCTGAGAAATGTTTTCAGGGGGCGCAAAAAATCCAGGATATCGATCTGATGGCCCCGGTGGCTCGAGATCTGACCTCAGCATACATGTTCGCTGGGGAATTTACTAAAGCTGTTCCTATTTTTTCCACAGTAATTCCTCTCATTGAGAAAGCAAACAAGCGTTCAGAATCTTTTGGCAGACCTGCAAGCGTCTATACCTTCCTTTGTGGTCTTGCAGGTTTCATTATGGGATTTTTAGGTTCGTTCAATGAAGCTGAAAAATTGTGTGAGAAAGCACTTGTCAATGCACTTCAAAGCAACGACATATATGAGTTGGCATATTCAGAGTTTTCTTACGGAATTGCGGCGGCGCAAAAAGGAGATGGACAACCCACAGTAGAGCATCTACAAAAGTGCGTCGATTACCTTGAACAAAGCCAGATGACCACTCTCATGGACCCAGCCTTGGCGAACTTGGGATTGGGGTATGTTTATCAGGGAGATCTGGAAAAAGCCAGGAAATACGCAGACCGCGCAATAGTTGCCGCTTGTCAGCCAGGAGCAGCTACCGGCAATGCTCTTCTAACTCAATTGCTCTTAGCCATGGTTTACAGTGAAGTGGGAGACCTGGAAAAGGCACATTCGTGCGGAACTAAAGCCGTCAAGCTATCGGAAGGACGAATGGTAGGAGGCTGGGAAGGCTTGACGCACTTCGCGTTGGGTTCGGTATTGGCTCGGATGGAGAAAAAAAGATATGAAGAGGCGGAAGAATGCATCAAGAGGGCTTTGATGATTTTGAATGAATATAAACTCAAGCCTTGGATAGCCAATGGGATTTTAACTTTAGGCGAGATTTATGCGCACTCCGGCAAGAGCAAAAAGGCCATTGAAACCTTAAACAATGCCGCGGAGATGTTCCTAGAAATGGGGATGGATTATTGGCTGACAAGGACAAAGAGGGTCTTGGAAAAACTATGAAACCTAATTGGATGTTCAACATGTAGTGGTCATCGAGTTTAATTGTAAAATACCGATATCTGATCATAATACCTGCTATGAAAGGACCAATTCAAAAATGCAGGCAGCTTACACTTTGCCCTCTCCCCTGTTACCGGTTCACGTCCCCAAACACATCACAAAAGAATAATGATAGACTTATGGAGGGGATGTCAAAGATATGGCTTGGAAGGATATTGGGGAAAAACAATTTATTCCAAGGCGATAAAGCAGAAGAATTTATTCTGGATGGAATCCAATTCTATGATGAGTTAGGAATTAAGCCGTTCGCTGCTCAAGAATATATGTTCCTCAAATCATCATTAATTATCGTAAGAAACTGGCTTCATAATGACTGATTCGATACCAACAAGCGCTCCTACAACAATCCCTCAGGGTTTCAAAAAAGCGGTCGCTCTCCACGGCGACCGCGTGGCCATGCGCAAAAAGGAATACGGCCTTTGGCATGACATCTCCTGGAACACTTATGAGGAGCAGGCACGACACGTAGGATCCGCGCTGATTTCCTTGGGGTTTGAAAAGGGCGACTGCGCCGCTATCATCGGTGACAACTGCCCGGAATGGGTGTTTACCGCCATGGGAATCCAATGTGTTGGCGGAGTCGCCATCGGTGTGTATGCCACCAATGCCTGGCCCCAAGTCGAATATGTGGTGGGAAATTCGGAATCGGTATTTTTTTTCGTAGAGAACGAGGAACAACTCGACAAGTGGCTAATGTTCAGAGACAAGGCGCCTTACCTGAAAAAGGTTATCGTCTGGGACACGAAAGGATTGCGACAGTTCGAGGACCTCCAGGTGATGACTTTCGATGAACTCCTCGAACGGGGTCGCAAAGCGTATGCCGACGCCCCAGATCTGTTTAAAATCCGGAGCCAAGAGGTGTCCTCGGCGGATATAGCGGCGCTCATATACACATCCGGTACAACTGGACCACCCAAAGGCACGATGCTCAGCCACGGCAACCTGATCTGGATGGGAGATGCCATCACCTCCAACAACCCCATGTACGATAGGGACGATGTGATGTCCTTTTTACCGCTGTGCCATATTTTCGAGCAGCTGTTCTCGATCTATGGACATATCACCGTAGGCTACACGGTCAATTTCATTGAGGGCCCAGACACCATAACGGATAACATGATGGAGATATCTCCGACCGTTGGACATGCCGTCCCCAGAATATGGGAAAAGTATTACTCGGCAGTACTCATCAGAATGGCCAACGCCACGTGGTTCAAGCGCATGGTATTTGGTCTGGCCCTTAAAATAGGCAAAAAGCGGGCCGACCTGACCATGAATTTCAAACCGGTTCCGACGCACCTTAACCTTCTTTATCAGCTTGCCTATCTGGTTGTTTTCCGGAAGCTGAAGAAGCGGCTCGGTTTCGATAGAATTCGGGTGGCCTACTCCGGGGCTGCACCTATCTCGCCTGATGTCCTGCGGTTTTTCCAGTCGATCGGCATGAATCTCATCGAAGGGTATGGTCAGACTGAAGTTGGCGGCGTAATATGCCTCTCACCCGTGGGGCGGGTGAAATTCGGCACCGTAGGGCCGGCCCTCAAAGGAGCCGAAATCAAAATTGCCAACGACGGTGAAATCCTGATGAAGTCACCCGGCGTATTCATGGGGTACTTCAAAAACCCTACCGCCACCGCGGAAACAGTTAAATTCGGATGGCTGTACTCGGGAGATGTGGGGGAGATCGATGCGGACGGTTACCTGAAGATCACCGACCGGAAAAAGGATATCATCGTCACCGCCGGTGGCAAGAACATCGCACCCCAGTTTATCGAAAATAAACTCAAGTCCAGCATCTATATCAATGATGCTGTCATCATCGGAGACCGGCGAAAATTCATCTCCTGTTTGATCATAATCGACGAAGACACTGTGGTTAAATACGCACAGGACCACAAGGTGCAATTCTCCACTTACAGAGATCTTACCCAGCACGGAGAGATCAACACACTCATCTGGGAAGAGGTCAAAAAAGTCAACGAGACCCTCTCCCGGGTCGAACAGGTCAAGAAGTTCACCATCCTGCCTAAAAAATTATACGAGGAAGACGGTGAAGTCACCCCCACCATGAAGGTCAAACGCAAATTCGTCAACGAGGCCTTCAGCGACCTGATCGAGGCTATGTATGGAAATAGGCAGACATAGAACGACTCGGAAAAGTAATCAGGAGGAGAAAGGTTTTCTATGGAGTCGCTCGGAAAAATTGTGATAAGGGGGAGGTCGTCGAAATCAGAAGTCTTTACATAACCATCGTGGTAGTGCTTGTCCCAGTGGAATA
>JAQYVK010000426.1 GCA_030145585.1 Desulfatiglandales bacterium
GCAATAACTTTGGCTTTTCCGTTATGTTTTCCAAGCAGTGAAACCGCCTCTTCGATCGTCTGAGGTTCAAGGTAATCAAACCGCATTTCTGTTCTCCTTTGCTTTCTCGAAGCTCTCCAAGATTCCGTTTCCTCGTGAGACCCTGTAACCCTTTCGTGGTTTAATGAGATCCTTTAGAAAAATTTAATAATGAGAAAAACTGTTCGTTTACATCATTAGCAAAAAAAGGCCCAAATATTTAATCGAATATTTTCAGCCACTTATAATTAGCCAGCCTTTCAAGCTGCCAAATCCGGCATATTTGCTATCTTATTTGATATTTATGCATATAAAATGCTATATTTGGCGGAAAGAATAGCCATCAACCCTTTCGACAGGCCCCTCATTGGAGGTTTTTATGACCATAAGTGAAAATAATTTTTATAGAGAAGCAGTGAACCGAATCAGTAGCAGTCTCGAAATTGAGACGTCCTTAACCCACTGTATCCGCTATCTGAAAAAGTTCATGCCTGTTGATGAATTGAGGCTGAGTCTGCATGAGTGGGACACTTTGACATTGCGTACCATTGCAGCGGCAACCATTTCCGGGGGCAGGAAAATGAACCTGGTAACACCTCTATCTCCTTTGGAGACAAGGGCGAGATTGAGGAAAGAACCGGATGTAAAAATCGTCAATGACCCGGAATCGGAAGCTGTCAGCCGATTTCATTTAACAACACAGGCTCGTGTTCTTAAGGACAGTTCACTGATCATCATGAGATTAAAGATCGGTGGAGAGAGGATCGGGAATCTGATTTTACAAGCCTCTGGTAAGGGAAGTTACGAAGAGGAGCACGCCCATCTCGTTGCTCTTTTGAATGAGCCCTTTGCAATGGCCTTTACAAACGCCCTCAGATACCATGAAATCGTCAAGCTCAAGGATATGTTGACCGATGACAATCTTTATTTGCACAGGGAGTTGATCCGTCAATCAGGCGAGGATATCATCGGGGCGACTTCCGGCTTGAAAGTCGTTATGGAAATGGTCAGAGACGTCGCCCCCCTTAATAGTCCGGTCCTGCTGTTGGGTGAGACAGGCGTCGGGAAAGAACTTATCGCAAATGCCATCCACAACCGCTCTCCAAGAAGAAAGGCCCCTCTAATAAAGGTCAACTGCGGCGCCATCCCGGAAACGCTTTTGGACAGCGAACTCTTTGGCCATGAAAAAGGGGCCTTTACCGGGGCTGTGGCCCGAAAGCGGGGACGCTTCGAAAGGGCCGAGAAGGGAACAATCTTCCTTGATGAAATTGGTGAACTGCCGCCCAGTGCACAGGTGCGTATGTTGAGGGTTCTTCAAAACAAGGAAATTGAACGGGTAGGTGGCTCAGACATGATTTTGGTTGATATCAGAGTGATCGCCTCTACACACCGCAATTTGGAAAATCTGGTTCGCGCTCACTTGTTCCGTGAGGATCTCTTTTTTCGCCTTAATGTTTTCCCCATAAAGGTGCCCCCCCTTAGGGCAAGGATGCAGGATATTCCCTCGCTGGTCCAACACTTCGTTGAAAAGAAATCCATGGAGATGAAACTACATGCCTCTCCACCCCTGGCTCCTGATGCTATTGACACATTGCTAGCCTACCACTGGCCCGGGAATGTTCGGGAATTGGAAAATGTGGTAGAACGCGCGTTGATCTTAAACAAGAGAGGCCCCCTCATTTTTGAATCGTTTATTACGGAGCCCGATGGAAATAACCATGATGTTGCCAGTGAAAGGAATCAACAGTCGACACTTGACGAGGCCATGTCCCAACATATCAAGAGAACTTTGGTGATGACAAAAGGAAAGGTCCAGGGACCGGGCGGTGCAGCGGAAATCCTTGGTATCAATCCGAGCACGCTGAGGAATAAAATGAAAAAACTGGGAATTCCCTATGGACGGAGGATTTAGTATTCATAAGCTCTCGGGAGTATCCAGCTTCGGTCCTGTCGTCCTGATAGATTTTACTTGATGAAAACTCGAAATAAACCATCCTGTTTTTTTCATTGTAAAATCATCTCCATATTGGATTAGCATTACCAAAAACAATGATGTATAATAATAAAATACGTGTGGAAATTAGAGAGTTTGAATAAAATTAAAAAGTTGGGATAGATTTCATGACGAAGGAAAATTTAAAAGATGCTGATGTAACATCGTTATTTCCTTCTTTTCTTTTCTGGGATGCGGATAAGATCGATACTGAAAAACATGCAGCCTATATCATAGCACGAATTCTTGACTATGGGGATGTAGAGAATGTCAGAATGCTTAGGGAATTATATCCCGAGGAAAAATTAATCGAAGTAATTCGAAGGAGAAGAGGTTTGTTCCCTGTCACAGGAAAATATTGGGCTGTTAAATTCAATATACCCTTCAATGAGGTATCATGTTTGAGAAAATATTATCCAGTGTAGCGATAAATGAAGTCGAATCCCTATCTTTACATCTGGGAGAGTTTTATCTCGCGGGGGGAACTGGCCTTGCTTTACAGATTGGACATAGAAAATCCGAGGATTTGGATTTTTTCACCGATAGTCTATTCAATACTGACGCATTATTATCTGTAATTCACCCGGATAAGGTCCTCTTCACCTCAAAAGGAACTATACATTGCGAAGTAAAGGGTCTCCAGCTCTCGTTTATCTATTATGAAGTTCCCCTAATTTATCCTCCGCTCATATGGCGTGGTATTAAATTGGCCCAAAGCAAAGATATCGTCGCAGAAAAAATTAAAACCCTATCACAGCGCGGTTCAAAAAAAGATTTTATAGATTTGTATGCCCTATTAAAATTGAAGTATTCAGTGAAGGAAGTCTCTAATTTTTTTAAGAAAAGGTTTAAAGGGACTGGTATTAACCTCTATCATGTTGTGAAAAGCTTGGTATTTTTTGAAGACGCTGATCAAGAACCTTCACCGGTGATGATTAAAAATGGAGACGAATGGCAGTGGGATAATATCAAGTCCTATTTTTTGGATAGTATTGACTTGTTCGAGAAGGAATTTGGCTTAAACTAATCCCACCGGTTGCTTACGACTATAAGGATGATCTTTGATAGCGAATTGGAAACTATTGTAAGGAGGGATGGTGATGCAGATGGACTTCTATGAAGCGATTGAGAAGCGGAGAACCATTAGAGTATTCAAGGGACCGGCGACCGAGGAACAGCTAAAAAACATTATCTTGGCAGGGACCAAGGCCCCCTCTGCTATGAATAAACAGCCCTGGGAAATAATCATGGTTGAGGAACAAGGGATCATTGATCAATTGGCCGAACTGAAATACGAGTTGACGTCAAAAAGTCTCCCCGCCGGTGCCATGGGTCCAGAGGAGATTAAAGAGCGTGCCCTCGCTCAAAAGAATTCCTTCGAGAATGCAAGTATCGTAGCCGTCAATAATATCCTGGAGTGGGAAAAAAGTGTGTGGCTCTGTATCGAAAACATGTCTCTAGCCGCTGTGGCAGAAGGGCTTGGGAGCGGCATCGTTCTCTTTTGGGGTGATGAAAAAGAAGAGATTGAAAAGATTTTGGGTCTCCCGGAAGATTATGAACTCACGGCCGTCCTAAAAATCGGTGTACCTGGCGAGGAACCTAATACCAGGGAGAAAAATCCCATGGGAGGGCGCCGCCCGGAATTCAGCTGGCTTCATAAAAATCGGTTCCAAAAATAAGCCCATCCAAACGCATATTATCCTGAAGTTGTGTAACTACCAATTATTCGAAAGTCGGTGCTCCTTGCCCCGTCGCCACCTTGAAACCGGTTAAAGGGATTCAAACCACTTCTAATGAAGACACTGTCTATTTATATATTCTGCAAAGGGTTCCCCTTGTCGGAACAGATCCACAGATGGGCTCCCTGGGTGGGTCGTCTGATAGAACGACGTCAATATTGGAATCAAAACAGCCATGCTCCGGGGCTGGTTTTTCCGGGAACCACCACCCATGCTGGGCATGGACCATCCTGGGGTCAATGTCCTCGGTCAACCGGACCTTGAACTTTACCCTCTCCCCTCTTATCTGTGGGGTTTCTACCCACACCCAGTCCCCCTCCTCGATGTTTTCCTTCTTGGCCGTGTCCGGGTGTATCTCCATCTCAGGATCCGGGATGCGCTTCCTGAGCGGAGTTATCTGACGGCCGCTAGAATGGTAGTACTCAATGGTTCTGCTTCCGGTAAGGAGAATATAGGGGTAGTCTCGAAATAATTCCGGGGTGCTGAAGGGACTCTCCTTTGGTTCGACAAAGGTGGGCAGGGGATCATAACCATGTTTCTCGAAGATCGTCGAATATAGCTCCAGTTTACCGGTGGGTGTCTTGAATCCTTCCTTTTCATACTGCTTGTACTCCAGATCAACGGTGATGTACCCTTCCTCCTTGAACTCATCAAAGGTTATTCCTGTGCCATGCACCCGAAAGTCATTGAACTCGGCGGCATTGTCCCACGGCAGGTATTTCCGATCCGCCCAGGGCAATCTCTTGACCAGGTCAATGACGATCTGCATGTCATCACGGGTTTCATGGAGAGGTTCAATGGCTTTTTGTCTGGCCGCCACACAGTTCATGTACTGCTCGTCGCAGCATTCGTCCCTTTCCAACCATGTGGTTGCGGGTAGTACATAGTCGGCGAGTTCAGCCGTGGGTGTCATGAAAAAATCAGCCACGACAAACAATTCCAGTTGCTTGAATGCCTCCCAGGTCCTTCGCGTGTTCTGCATGTTGACAACAGGGTTTCCACCGGCAAGATAAAGGGCTTTCAGAGGATATGGTTCTTCAGACATGATCGCTTTAACAACAAGAGCCGGATGAACAAAAGTGAACAGGGCTTCCGGTCCGGAAATAAGGGGATATTCCTGACTCCCGATTCGATCCTTGGCAATTTCCGGAGGAAGCTTGAACCGACCCTGGACGGCGCCGGTCGGAATGTATCCATGCACGTGGGTAGGAAGCAAGTTGCCGCCTTTGACACCCAAATTGCCGGTAATGGCAGCCAAAATCAGGAGTGCCCGGTCCGTCTGGGTAGAATTGAGGTTGTGCTCGACAGCTACTCTGTGGTGAACGGTTGCCGGATTTGCTTGGGCAAATAACCTCGCCGCTTCTTGAATCTTCCCGGCGGGAAGCCACGTGACCTCCGCCGCCATCTCCGGTGTGTAGGCCTTTACATGCGCCTTCAGCTCGTCGAACCCATGGCACCATTGGTCCACAAAGGTTTTATCGTAGAGTTCTTCGGCAATGATGGTATGAAGCATGGCCAAAATAAGAAGAATATCCGTCCCCGGTCTGATTTGGAGCCAAATGTCCGCCCGTGCAGCCAGAAGTGTTCGGCGGGGATCGACAACAATCAACTTCGCGCCATTTTTTTTAACACCCTCCAAGAGATCCCGCCCCCTCGGTGGATGGGACACTATCGGATTCCCGCCACAAACCATGATGCATTTCGAGGAACGATAGTCCGGTCCTTCTTCCTGCATCACCGAACCCCCTACTGTGGCAAATTCCGCCACCATGGAGGGAGCAAAGCAGATGTGGAGGTCCGTGTTACCCACATTGGGTGTGCCCAGGGCACTTGCCAGGAGTCTGCAGGCAAAGAGTGAAGCCCTGGGGGCGGTTCCGTGGAAAGTGCCGATGGAATAGTTCCCGAATTCTTCTTTTATCCCTGTGAATTTCGAAGCAATCTCATCGAGGGCCCGGTCCCAGGAAATTCTCTTCCATTTTCCCTCTCCTTTCCCTCCGGCCCTCTTCAGAGGATACTTCAGACGGTCCGGGTGGTAGGTAAAATGGGCATAATTGATTCCCTTGAT
>JAQYVK010000427.1 GCA_030145585.1 Desulfatiglandales bacterium
CCCATGGTCATATCCGGATTAACGGTTGATCCTTTGACAAACAGCCCCATTGTCATCCTGAAGGAAATCGATGGTGACAGAACGATGCCCATATGGATTGGCCTTCTTGAGGCTACGGCCATTGCAAGTGAATTAGAGGGGATTAAGTTCTCCAGACCCATGACACATGACCTCCTTAAAAATATCATGGGCTTAGTAGAAGTAAAGGTGAATAAAATCGAAGTCTGTGACCTGAAAAACAATACCTATTATGCCTTGATATATTTTGATCATAAAGGGGAGGAAATCTCCATAGACGCGAGACCCAGTGATGCCTTAGCCCTCTCTTTGAGGGTGGATGCCCCTATTTTCGTAGCGGAGGAAGTGATTAAAAAATCTTCCCAGATAGATCTGAAAGCGGAACCTGAAGACAAATCAGAGCAGGGAAAGAAATGGCAGGAGATTTTAGAAAAATTAAACCCCGATGATTTCGGGAAATATAAGATGTAAAGAGACAAATATTATTGCAGAATCGAGTGCCTAAAGTAGGTTGAGCAATAAGGGGCCGGGAGGCCTCTCTTAATATATGCTCAGCGAGAAGACATCTCAAAAATAGAAAAATGGTTCGAGATCAAGGACTTTCTAATAAGAACCGCAGAATATCGAACAAGGAATAATGAATATCGAAGGAAAAAAAACTTCATAATTCGACATTCCTTGTTCGAAATTCGATATTCACCCGCCTTTTTTTACCCGCCGTCTTTATGGAGGGGTGGTGGATTCGTTTTTTAATTCACTTGACCTCTCGACCCCTTGAATCCTTGAACCCTTTTGCGATTACAATTCAAACCGGACGCCGATAACGGGCCATTTGGCATTTTTAAGATGACTTCCAATACGCTTTAGGCATTTTAACTGGATTCAAATGAGTGAACTTAGGGGCTTCGCCCCAATTGGAACACTGGAATACTGGAGTGTTGGAATTTTGAGTCTTGGGTAATTGTGGGAATGGTTTATTGGGAAATTTATATTGAAAGAGTATCAAATAGATGAGATGTTACTAATTAAAACATCTCACCACAGGTGTTTTTCCATCATTCCATTATTCCACCATTCCATTATTCCATGTATAGATCAACAACTTAAAACGCCAATAAATAGCCTTAATTCCATTAAATTATAGAAATTCCGAGATGTTTATCAATGATTGATTTACACACCCACACCCTATTTAGTGATGGTGTATTAATACCGTCGGAGCTTATTCGAAGATTTGAAACACTGGGGTATTCGGCGGTCGCGATCACGGATCACGCAGATTTAGCCACTCTTGATTTTAATGTTCCCCGCATTGTCCAAGTCTCAGAGGACCTCAATCAATCACAGCCTGTTAGAGTCATCCCAGGTATTGAAATCACCCACGCCCCTCCGAGTTCGATCGGCCGCTTAGTCAGGAAGGCGAGGGAACTTGGGGCCAAACTCGTTGTCATTCATGGTGAAAGCATAGTAGAGCCGGTGGCTCCCGGAACCAACAGAGCGGGCTTGGAGGCGGAAATAGATATTCTGGCCCATCCTGGTCTCATTACCCCGGAAGAGGTCGCGTTGGCTGCCGAGAAAGGCATTCACTTGGAGATCTCTGCTCGGGCGGGGCACAGCCTTGCCAATGGGCATGTGGCCAAATTGGCCATGGCAGCCGGAGCCCGTCTTATTTTAAATTCTGATGCCCATGCTCCCCGTGATTTCATGACGGAAGATTTTGCTCAAAAGATTGTGGCCGGGGCTGGTCTGTCTTCAGACTCCCTTCCAAAGCTTTTATCAAATGCCCGTCAATTACTAGAAAAGATCGGATACTCCCTTTAAGCCACATCCACTTGTTCTTGTGCTATAATACCTAAAAGTCCTCTTACCGCTCCTTTTTTATTAAGGAAACCGAGCACATTGCCGATAGATTTAGATGAGGAAACTCGCCTCAACCCAGGGGGTTCCTTGAGAACCAGGGAAGATATAGGGAAGATGAGTAAAAAAAAGATAACCTTTCATATAATCGGTGTGGTTTTTGTGGGCTTTTGGCTGGTCATGATCGGTTTACTGGTCAAGAAAGTCCATTTTCAGGAAACGACACCGGCATCGGACATTGAAAAAGCAGCCATAAGCATTGATTCTCCTCAAAGGGAGTGGAAAGAGATCTATCTTAATAAAAATAAGGTGGGCTATGCCACAGACCTGATCAAACCCTTTGAGGGAGGGTATTTTATTCAAGAGGAGATCTTTCTAAAACTTAATCTCATGGGTTTGGGCAGCGGAGTCCATACCCTCACCCAGTCCCGCCTAGATGAACAGTTTCTATTAAAAAGCTTTCGTTTCAGCATGACCTCCGGCGTGGTCTCATTTCAGCTCTCCGGGAAAATGGTGGATGGGCATTTATTGGTCGAGACAGGGAAGGGCAAAGATAAAAGGACCCATACGATTAAATTTGCCACCCAGCCGATGATAGGTTCAGGTCTGGCCCATTTTTTCAGGTCACGGAAGGTCCAGGTCGGAGAGACCTTTAGATTGCCCATTTTTGATCCCTCCACCATGGCCTACAAAGAAATTTTCATTAGGGTCGCAGCAAAGGAACCTGTGGAAGTCTATGGAATCAAATACGATGCATACCGTCTCGAAGGAGAAATGTGGGGTCAAAAAGTCAACTTCTGGCTAGATGAAAACGGCGTCACTCTGAAAGAAGAAGGATTTATGGGGCTGACCACGATCAAGTCGAGTGCAGCAAGAGCCCCCCGCGATATAGAAGGAACGGGAGTCGAGGACCTCTACGAGATGACGGCGATCAAAGTAGACAAAATGTTACCCGATCCTAAGAAATTGAGTTATCTGAAGCTCCAGGTAGCTGGCATAGATTCTGCAAGTATTAACACCGGGGCATGGGCAGGGACGCGCCAGAATTTACATGAAGATGTTTTAGAAATAAGGAAGGAGAAGGTTCCATCCAAGAGCTCCTATGTCCTACCTTATAAGGCCTACGGGGATGAGATTAAACCTTTTCTGGATCCGGAATTCAACATAGAGAGTGATCACGACGACATCATCAAGCAGGCCCGCCGGATTACTGGAAAGGAGAAGGACCCCATTGCTGTGAGCCGAAAACTCCTGAAGTGGGTCTATAAGAATCTGGAAAAGAGGCCTGTCGTCTCCGTGCCCAGCGCCATAGAGGTTTTAAGAACAAGAATGGGGGATTGTAATGAGCATGCAACGCTCCTGACCGCTCTGCTCCGGGCATCGGGAATCCCCGCCCGACTGAACATCGGTCTTGTTTACACCCGGCAGAAATTTTTTTACCATGCCTGGACAGAGGCCTATCTCGGGGAATGGATATCCATGGACGCTACCCAGAATCAGATGCCGGTGGATGTGACCCACATTAAATTAATAGAGGGCAATTTGGACAAACAGGTGGAGATCGCTGGTCTGATCGGCACTCTAAAATTGAAGGTTCTAGAATATCAATATGATACTTCTTCTCCCAATTAGTCCATCCTCCGAAATATATAGCTATGGAGGATGGGCAGGAGAAAGGGGTCGGCCCGCCGTAAAAACGGCGGGCAGGATTCAAGGGTTCAAGGATCCAAGTGGTTTTTTTCTGATGATTTCATCAGTGCTTTCAGCAATTTCCATTCGCTTGAGGTTTATCTTTTTTCGTTCGAAAATGGAATTTTACATGGAACTTGCACTTCCAGGGAAGAGTGTATCTGCATTTGACGTTCAAAGTTTTATTGAGAACTCTATCTATACACTTGACCCCTCGAATCCTCGAACCCTTTGGGCAGCGGATTCAATCGATTCCATAACCACATGAGCCCTTATGGCTTTACATATCAACCGACTATTTTGGAGATGATCCAATATGATTAAGCTAATCAATGTCACAAAATTTTATAAAGGGCTCTGCGCCGTTGATCATCTCAACATAGAGGTGGGTAAGGGAATGGTCTTCGGATTTTTAGGTCCGAACGGAGCGGGCAAAACCACCACCATCAAAATGATGGCCGGTATTCTGATGCCCACGGAG
>JAQYVK010000428.1 GCA_030145585.1 Desulfatiglandales bacterium
AAAAAGTCTTCTTGCGCTTTTTCCAGGATCGATAAGCCGAGATTTTCCTTGCTGGGAAAATGAAAATAAAGATTCCCTTTTTTGACACCCGTGGCTTCAACGATGTCGTTGGTACTGGTGTTGGAAAATCCTTTCCTATCAATAAGGGTCCTGGCTTTTTCGATCACCCTAGCTCGGGTGACTTCTCCTTTTGTGATCACAGCCTTTTCCCTCCTCCTGCAAAAAGGACCGGTCGGTACATTTATAGGTTCGAACGCCAAATCTTGTCAAGAATTATTTTTCCAAAATGAGAGGTGCTGCCCTCCAGATACATAATGTGTCCATGGTAATGAGAGTTGCATGTTCAAATTTGAATTTTTTCGGAACCCCCCCCTAAAATCCACGGGCTCTCATTTATGCGCCAATTCGGGCAAAGGCGCTTTGTATAAAAGAATTCTAACACTATGGTTCTTCTCCCAATTAGCCCACCCCCCCGGGTGTCCCGTTCTCCGTTGAAGATATGCTTTGGAGAATGGGCGGTATACTACGAAGGACGGATTGGGAGAAGAGGGGCGGCCCGCCACCCCGCCACAGACACGGCGGGTAAAAAAACGGCGGGCTGGATTCGAGGGTTCAAGGATTCCAGTGGTTGTTTTCTGATGATTTTATCAGTGCTTTAAGAAGTTTTCCAAAAGCTTGAATTTTATCCTTTTTTCGTTCGAAAATGGAATTTCAAATGGAACTCGCACCTTTAGAGAAAAGTACATCTGCATTTCACGTTCAAAGTTCTATCGAGAGCTCTATCCGTACACTTGGCCCCTCGGATCCTTGACTCCTTGGACCCTTTGGGCAGCGATTTCACTCGATTCCATAACTACTTGAGCCTTTATGGCTTCATTTCCAACCAACTCTTTTGGAGATGATCCAACACTATAATTTGCTTGACTTTATATATGGATAATTTATAATAAAAGGACTTAATAAAGGCCTGCGCATCTTGGTGGGCTGGGTTCGTTCTGAGGGGAAGATCCATTTGTCAAAAGTGGCAACCCGGAAGTTTGCAACCGTGAGAATATTTTGAAAGGAGGGTGTCACTATGGCTGATGGAACGGTAAAATGGTTTAGCGACAAAAAAGGCTTTGGCTTCATCGAACAGGAAGATGGACCGGATGTATTCGTGCATCATTCCGGGATCAATGGAACAGGTTTCAAGTCTCTGTACGAAGGCGACCGCGTGACCTTTGAGGTAGAAGAGGGAACAAAAGGTCCTTCCGCGATAAATGTCACTGTCGTTTAACCTACAGTAAAAGACACAAAAAAGGCACGCCATGAATAAAAATGGCGTGCCTTTTTTATTACCCCACTAACTTCCAAGAATTTTTAATCCAATTGGAAGTATTCATGTTTGAGAATGGGCGCCTTGCAACGGGTCCTGCGCCAAATAAAACCTCGAAAAATTTGTATCACATTGAAGCCTGCTTTGTGGCACAGTTTTATTAAGTAAAAGGAGCTTCCTGCTGCATTTCGCGTCCTGACCTCAGTATTCTGCTTCAACATTCGCCCTGGAGGATTGAAGCAGAGACTTCCCTATAAAGATGAAGATATATTGGAGCGTGCCATGGAAGGATTTCGCAAGGCGGGACTGGAATGATTCTCGTCAGAGAAAAGGTCGTTTTGCTCCTTCATCCTCACTATGATGATTTAAGATCCTTCTGCAATCCACGGATATAGTTGACCTGCCCCAGGTGTTGGTTCGCTTCACCGATGAATTGACAGAACATTTGACCCACCGTGTAGTTTTGAAAGAAGGCTACCGCGGTCTTACTTTCCGGATAAGGGGTCCCTGAAGGTCGAACTTCAAAATCGGCAGCTTTTAAGTTTCCTAAATAGGTTAAGGTCTCATGGCGTACTGTTTCAGAATACGCCTTCATCTCCGACAGCGCCGGGAAGGGAAAGCTTGCCAAACGTTCAGGCGGGTATTCCAGGCCTGTTGTATCGGCGGGTATTCCCCACCGCTCGTACCAACCATCTCGGACCCAGACATCGGTTTGTCCTCGGGCAAAAACTAGGACCAGGCGATCTTCAACCCTCGTGATGTGCCAGAAGATGAAGCCGATAGGGTTTGCGTTAGGGCCCGCCTGCCACGCCAATTCTTCGGCGGTCAGCCCTCCTATTGCACGACAGTAGCGCTTCTGAAGGGCATCTAGCGCCTGTTCAATAAAACCTTTCAGTTCCATATCCACCTCCCGACTTCTTTTTATGAAAGGGTCTCGTGACCGGCATTTGACATGGAGCAAGGTGCCACGACGGTAAATAGGTCATAGGATCAGGAATTCGTAAATTGCTCACAAACAGTTCAATCCCTGTCCTCTTGTTCACTTTTCTTAATCCGGATTGATGATCACCCCACTGGGTAGTTATGACGGAGAGCATAATATGTTTGCATTTCCTTTCCAGGGACCAACGCAATGACACCCCCTACCAGCCCTCCCCCTTGTCAAAGATCCCGAGCTCGTCGCGGGGAGAAGGAGGGCTGGGTGAGGGTGAAAAGTGGATTGCCCGATGCCAACAATTAATTGCTCTTCTTAATATGAGTCACAACATGTCAGTGAGAAGCACATTAACTTGTTTATGGGCTTTTTAAAATATTTTTTCAATTTTTTATTAAAATACAACATCTTGTGGTTAATTGTTGTTGACATACAAGAATATAGGAAATATAATCCCGCTTAAAGAAAGTTCGTTTTCATATCCCATTGCCATTTGTGCAATGTTAATCCAACCTCAAAACTCTGCTCGCGGCATGAGCAGCACAAAAGGTGCGACTTAAAGAGAAATCCCATGAAGACGAGGATGATCCTGATCGGCCTTATCCTATTTTTGTGGATCAATAGCGGCCTAGCCGGGGCCGCTACATTATTTGATACGAGGGCCGGGGATCATAACAACTTTACGAGAATCGTATTCGAATTCAAAAACTTTGTTCAGTTTATACAACCAGTGATTAAAAAGGACGGGACACTGTCGATGGTTTTTCCTAACACAACGACACTCCTCCCTGACGAGATAGTATATAGAGAGACCAGCAAGGTGGATGAGATCCAGCTATACCAGCGGGACTCGCATCTGGCCGTCAACATCGCCCTTTCCGTTCCTAATTTCGAGATCAAGTCTTACCTTCTCTCGAACCCGGAACGCTTTGTGATCGATGTCTACTGGATGCAAACGACGCCCATTGAAAAGCCTCTCCCACCAAAGATCGCTGTCCTCGAAAAAGCCGCTGTTTTCGAAAAGACCGAGGAGGTTGAAGACAAGGAACGGGGGATCGAAAAGACTGATGAGGTTGAAGACAAGGAACAGGGGGTCGAAAAGACTGATGCGGTTGAAAGCCCTGAACCCGTCGTTAAAAAAATTACGGGGATCGTGAAGGGGTCGGCTATACAACCCATCGAAAAGGTATCGATTTTCTCTTCCAGCTATAGCTTTCTTCAGACCTTCTTTCTGGCCGGATTGAACCTTTTTACTCTCGTCATTATCGTGTTGTTATGTTTGATCCTATTCCGCCAAATTAGAGTCATTGATTCCGCACATCTAGAATATGTTCCAGAGCCAAAAAGGGCACCAGATGACCCCATAACGACGATCGATGAAAAGATCAGACAGGTGTTGGGGGGCATGGGTAGTCTGGAGGAGTGGAGATAGGATGGGTGTTGACATATTAAAGGATTTCACGGCGGGGATCGCCAAAGAAGAAACTGAGGATCTTCTTAAGCTGATTAGCGCATTCAAGACCGAGCAATCCGACCCCCAATCAGGCTTGCCGCCGGAGAGGCTGCAGGAATTGATGACCACACTGGACCGCCGTCTTATGCAAATTGCTAAAAGGTTGAAACGTCTGGATACTAAAATGAAATTTTTACAGGAGATCATCCCCCTCCTGTTCGAGAAAAGCGTTATAATGAATGATCACATCAATGCAATAGAGGAAGTGACCAAGAAACCTATCAAACTTAAACCCGGGAGTAGAATTTGAAAAAGTGCCTAGAAAAACCGCGTAATATTTTAAAAAGCATCTTTAATAACTCTACGAGCACCGATTCCGTTAAAGAAACTGTAAACAGTCTCCGTGCACTTCCAAAAAATCCATCGGTCAGAAGGGCCTTTGCAGATTCGCTTGTCCGGAAGAGACACCTTCCCTCTGCCGCCAAGGCCTATGATAATGCCGCCAAACTCTTTTTGAAATCAAACCTGATTTTACAGGCCATCGTTTCAAAAAGTCTCGAATGGCGCATTGCCCGGCCCTCCCAGCAAGAGTGTCAAGGTTTTTACAAAATTCTTCATAAGAAAGGAAAAGCCGATACCCCGCTGAACACTTTTTTTTATCATATGTCATGGGATGAGTTGTCCGCCATGCTGAAAGGATTCGTCCGGGCTCGCATACCGGCCGGCGTGAGCGTGAAGAAGTTTGGGGACTCGGATACAGCCCTTTATTTAATTGTGTCGGGCATTTTGAGGGAGTCAGTCTATCATCCTGTCGAAGACAGTGATGTGCCTTACAGGAAGTCAAAGGCAAACCTTGGGGCAAACGACATCTTTGGGGAGGCCTTCCCCTTTCAGGAAGACGCTGTATCCCAATCGGACGTGGAAACAATCAGCCGGGTTGAAATGGTGAAAATCCCGAAACTTAGGCTCCTAGAACTCTGCCAAAGATACCCTAACATCGAAGGGTTGTTGGGTGATCTCTTCAGGCCTCGTCTGGAAGATCTGCAGCAAAGGGCCTCTCGCTTGGTCCGGACTACAGACAGACATCGACTACCCACAAAGGCGAATATAGGAATCATGCGGGACGATACCGATAAATGGCCTCTCGTTCTAAACGGGATCACCAGGGATATCTCGGTAAACGGGACCTGTGTGGTCCTTGGTGTAAACGATTCGATGGCTTCTCCGTCAAAGGTGATCGGGAGTCAAGCCAAAATCACATTTAGTTTACCCACGGCCCCTGTGAGGCCCTATATCTCAGGTAAGGTAGTCTGGAGCGAGCGAATTGTAACCAAAGGAGAAAAGACCGTGGCATTAGGCCTCCACTTCGATGAGTTCCCGGAACCGGATAGAGGGCTTCTTGAGGCATATTGTTACAGCGGAGATGCGGAGCAAAATCTGCTCTGGAGCCTATGGGAATCGGATGCGAAATTGTAAAGCAACCCTTGGAATTGTTTAGATATCTTTTTGAATATACCTGTTGTTGATGTTCAAGCAGAAGATGGAGGATAACGTGACAAAATTAGAGGCGGTGAAGAAGGAATCGACTCCGACAATTTGGGCTGTAGGAGGTGGCAAGGGGGGCGTGGGAAAGAGTATCATGAGTTCCCTCCTCGCATTTTGGCTGGCCCGACTGGGCAACAGCACCGTTCTTGTGGATCTCGATCTCGGGGGGGCGAATCTTCACACCCTCATGGGCATCAAGATGCCGCCTCGAGGATTAAACGATTTCATGTCAGGGAGATATGACTCATTAGAGGACTCCTGCATAGACACGGAACTCGAGAACCTTCGCCTCATTTGCGGTGCCAGTGAGAATCTTTCGCTGGCAAATCCCCCATTCGCCCGCAAGTTGAAGGTTGTAAAGCACTTACTCACTTTGAAAGCCGATCATGTGGTGCTCGATCTGGGCGCTGGAACGTCCTTCAATGTATTGGATTTTTTTCTTTCCGCCCACAGAAAAATTTGTGTCCTGACCCCGGAGCCCGTTTCGATTCACAACGCGTATGCGTTTATTCGAAATGCTATGTTTAGACGGTTGAGCCAGCTTGCATCACGAAAAACATTTATCCATGAGTTGATTAAAACAGCAATGGACCCTAAAAACGACCTCAAGGTCCGAACGGTCAAGGAACTTTTTCAGGCCATAGAAAAGGCGAAAGAGTTTGAGATTTTGGAGTCCCTGAAAAGGGAGATTGAGAAAATTACGCCTGCTTTGATTACCAATATGACGCGGGGACCCAAAGAGAAATCCGTGGGCCGCGTCATCCAAATTGTCGCTGAAAATTATTTGATGGTACACCTCAAAGATTTGGGTAGCGTTGTTTATGACCACCGGATCCCCGAAATGGTCTCAACCATGGTCCCCTTATCAAGATTGGGCCTTTCCAGTGCGGCTTTTGTGAATATGTATGAAATTGTCGTGAAGATGATGGAAGAGGAAGATAAAGGGCAGACGTCCATCGTCTCAGATGTGGAGAAAAGTCATTTGCTGCATCCCGATTCCGACAGCAAACAGGTTTTGCGAGATGCGATGGTCGGGTAAAGAGATTCTCAAGAAAGAAGATTCCGGGCAATGATGTTCTTTTCTATTTCTTTGGTTCCTTCATAAATCTCCACAATTTTCGCGTCTCGGTAAATGCGCTGTACCTTATATTCATCCAGATAGCCGTACCCGCCATGCATCTGTAAAGCCTCATCCGCACACTTCACCGCGATCTTTCCGGAAAACCATTTGGCCATCGATATCAGGACCGGGTCCATAACCCCATGGTCGGCCTTCCAGGCAGCCTCATAGACGAGGTTTCGGGCGGCTCTTATTTTGGTAGCCATCTCGGCAAGTTTAAATTGGATCCCCTGAAAGGATGAGAGGGGCTGACCGAATTGATGCCGCTTAGTGGTGTATTTAACGGCTTCCTCGAGGGCCGCCCGTGCAATTCCCACACCCTGGGCCGCAATCGGTATCCGGGTTTTGTTGAAAAAGGCCATCAACTCGCTGAACCCGTTTCCCTCTTCCCCCAACAGATTGGAGGTGGGCACTCGGACATTCGTAAAGGTCAACTCGGCGGTGTCATGGGCGCGAATTCCGAGTTTTCCACGAAGCTTATTGGCCTCGAATCCCTTTCTGTCCGATTCCACCACAATCCAACTGTGTCTTTTGTGTTTGTCCGAATGTTTCGGTTCCGTTTGACAGAATACAAGGATATAGTCGGCCACGTCTCCATTACTGATAAACATTTTGGTGCCGTTGATGAGATATTCATCCTTTTCCTTCACCGCGGTTGTCGATGCCATGGAGACATCACAGCCTGCATCCGGTTCAGTGATGGCTCCGGCCGTGATCCCCTTTCCGACCGGAAGAGGGGTGAGGTATTTTATCTTCTGCTCCTCGGTACCGAACATATCGATGAGGTCTGCACCGAAAGAGGTCGTCAAAATGGCGCCCCCGATGCCCGCGTCCACGGCCCAAAATTCTTCCATGACAAGGCAGACCTCCAGGAGGCCCAGCCCCGCACCACCGTATTCTTCCCTGATATTCATCCCCACAAAACCAAGCTCGCAGGCTTTTTTCCAGATGGCATAATCAAAGGTTTCCTCGCGGTCAAACTCCAGGGCTCGGTCAGGAAACTCTCCCAGGGCGAATTCCCTGGCAGCTTGCACAATGTCATGCTGTTCCTTGGAGAGTTCAAAGTCCATGAATGCATTCCCCATGTTTCGATGACAACATCTTTGGTACGCCCTAGTCCGGAATTTTTCTGGACAAAGCCAGCTAACTAAATAAGATTTATAAATAACTCAGATGGAGTGTCAAGTGTTTTCCCCTGCATTGATCCTCGGCCAGGGGCTTTGCTACAGGGACTTAGAGATAGCGAAAAGGAATAGAAACGTATATATTGAATTCTCTATCGCCCATTGGCAAATGAGCGTCATGGTGAAGTACCTGATTTTTAGTACCTCATCATTCATCGTGATTGTTTTACTAAGTGATCTGCTGATCAGACGGATCTGAGGATTGGCATTTCTATTTGGTTAGCAAGTCAAGAATTGAATTTTTAATTAATACCTTCCCGCTAAGTGGGATGGCCCCAGCTGTGCTATGCGGGTAGGTGAGCGAGTAAGATTTAACCACCCGCTTCAGGCTTCGCTCTGCGAGCTACGACCCGACAAGTCGCTAGAGCCATCCGCCGTCGCTCCATTTGAGCTATGGCGGGACAGGCAGAGAGCGCGGTGATGAAAAACCACTCGGCAGCTAAAGCTGCGGTTGCAAAAGCGTATGATAAGGCAATTATAGAATTGGGCATCGATTTAAGCTAACTCACCCACCGCAGGTGAATGGATTTTGCTTTTCGGCGTCTCAGCGAAAAGCAAAATAAAGAATCATTTCTCTGCGACCTCTGAGTCTCTGTGGTGACATAATATTTCACGCGTTGGACCCTTTTAGGGTCACATCTAAGCCAACACTTTTGGAGGTGGTTGTTAAAAGGAGATCAAAATGAATGTTCTTGCGATAGTCGGAAGTCCCCGAAAGGGGAAGTCAACCGACACCCTGGTAGACAAGGCAATCGAGGGGGTCAATTCCAAGGACCCAAATGGCAATGTGAAGAAGATAAATTTGATTGAACATGATATAAAATTCTGCAAAAACTGCCTTACCTGCAGGGATGTAAAAACTAATGAGCCCGTGACAAAATGTGTCATCCGGGACGACATGGATCATATCAAGGAAGATGTCCTCAAATCTGACGCACTCATATTCGGCACACCGGTGCATATGGGGTATGCAACCGCAATAATGATGGCCTTCCTTGAGAGAATCTGCTGGACCTTTGCAAAACCGGAACGTCAAGTCTTGACCATTTATGGATGCCCAAAACCAAGATCAGAC
>JAQYVK010000429.1 GCA_030145585.1 Desulfatiglandales bacterium
TGACTGCCCTCGTCAAACCAACACCAACAAAGCTGATGGGCCCTGATAAAGGCATGATTATTCCCACCTTAAGAGTTTTCGCCGCCTGAGCCGCACCGATGTTACCGAAGACAAATGCGGCCGAAAGTAGCATGACCAGTACAACCATGATCCACTTTTTGTTTTTTCCTTCCATAAGTGACCTCCTTTTACGAATTTGTTGTTGGGTGTCCCAATTTTTAGTCGGGGATGAATACAAATAACGATTGGCTTGACACTTTTTCCTCCATACACTTTATCCCACTTTTAGTAAGCGGGACTATCCAGAAACCCCACTTTGAGGGTAAGTGGATCTTTATGAAAAGTTTTAATTTTTACCCAATGTCATTGAAGACGATCTTACCTCCCACGATGGTCATTATGACGGAAATGTCGCCTATTTGATGAGGATCGATTTCCAAAATATCCTTGTCGATGACGCAAAAATCCGCCAGCTTGCCCACTTCAATGGAGCCCTTGATATCCTCCATATGGTCCTGCCACGCGCCGTTTATGGTATAACTTCGGATGGCCTCTTCCAGGTTAATGCACTCTTCAGGTCCGCTCACTTTACCTGAACCCAGTCCTTCACGTAGAACAGCCGCTTGAATGCCCAGTCTCCAATTGGGATAAGTCACTGGCGCGTCAGAACTGCTCGTCAGGTTAACCCCGGCATCCAGCACAGTCCGTGTGGGCCATTCATAAGCGGCTCTTTCCTCACCGACTATAGCCGGCGTATAATCTGAAATCATCACACCGATAAAGGGCTGCATGGCGATGCCACAGTTTATCTCGGCCAATGCCTTTGCCTTCTCAGGGCTTATGAAATCCCCATGGATGATATAATGCCGTGGATCCTTTCCAGGTGTTTCGTTACAGCTTTTCACAAAACCATCCACGGTTGCATCGATCGCCCGGTCCCCAGTGGCATGGACACCCACTTGATAACCTTTTGAATGGACATATCTGATCATTTCAATAAGGTTGTCCCTTTGCTCATCCTCGGTTTTACCCGGGATGACCGAACTCCCGTGGCCTCCAAGTTCAAAATCTTCATTCATCCAGGCTGTCAAGGTGGGTGGGATACCATCGGCGAAAATCTTAATACCAGGGAAACTCAACCACTCCTGGTCCACATCGTCGGGTAATTTGAGTGTTTCAATGTTGCTTTTCAAGTCATCCAATGTTAGCCCGCCATACTTACCCAAAAGCAAGAGTATATTTACCCTGGCGGTCAAACTACCCTCTTTGAGCATTTCCCTATAGATGTCAATAAACTCAGCGCTCATCACCCCATAGACATATGCTTCACCACCAGGGCCAATAGCCGCATCAGTAAAACTGGTGATGCCGTTTCTGTTGAGATGATCCAGAGCCGTGATCAGCGCCTGTTTTTTTTCTTCCCTCGTTAGAAGGGGGACAGCGCCGGAAATCAGAGCCTGGGCTCCGAGCTCCTTAAAAATACCGGTCGGTTCTCCTGTGGAAGGATCCCTTTCGAACTCTCCCGTTTCGGGATCGGCTGTATCCTTTGAAACACCTGCCAACTCCATTGCTTTCGTATTGGTCAGAATAGTGTGGCCCGAAAAATCAGTGAAGACCAACGGATTATTGGGGCTGACTGAATCGATATCCGTTTTACGAGGCAGCCTGGTCGGATCATTTTTGCACTCTTCAAGGGTTCCCAAGTCCCAACCAAATCCCTTAATCCATTCTCCAGGGGCCACTTCGCTCACTTTTTGACGCAGTACTGCCACCATATCCTGAATGGACTTTATCGTGGGATAGGTCAAATCGAGGGCCAAAGGCGGTCTGGTTGCACCGAAAAACGGGCCATGCATGTGAGCCTCATTGATTCCCGGAAGAACCGCCTTACCTTTGAGATCCAACACTTCGGTATCATGAGAGGATATAAACTCTTTTATCTCTTCATTCGAGCCCACAGCGATTATTTTATCATCCTTGATTGCGACTGCTTCCGCGAAATTAAAATTACTGTCGACCGTTACTATTTTTCCATTTATTAGAGCTAAATCGGAGGTAATTTCCGTCACATCAGCATCTCTTTTCATTTGATTAATCCCCCCTGGTTATTAGAACTGGTTTCAAAACCTATTAATTGATATTGAAATCGGCCAAAGCTACAATATTTAGTATCACAGCAAGTTATATTGATAGGCTTTTAGAGGGTTTCGTGTATTAAGCTATTCGGAGGTGCCCAATGTTAAAATATACTTGCTTCAAAAAAACGACCGATGGAAACTGCTTGAGCCACTGCTTCCTACACAGAAGAGCAATCCAAAAGGTGGACGACCTGCAATCAACAATCGAGACGTTCTGGATGGTATCCTTTGGATACTTCGTGCTAAAGATGGAAAGTTGACCGAACCTTTTCCTGACTTTCTAATTTTCGCCGCCTGGTGGTTCGTTATGAGCGGCTGATTACTGATTATCGTGCCTTCTTTTACATTGTATGCCCTATAATTTTGCTAAATAGGTTTTGAAACGGCATCTAACGTTAATTGAAAAGAATACCTGCCAATAATAGCATTGTTTTTAACGAGGGAGGAGCAAACCGGCGGGACGGCTTATCCCACATATTCAACCCAAGCTTTATCCACCATCCATTTCTGTCCTCCTCCTTCAATGGGTTCGTTGTAACTTGCAGTTGCGATCATATTATTTAAATCAACGACGATGCTTACAACAAAACCATCTTTTCTGCTCTCACCCTGTGCAGATGGCTTGGTCTCATTTTCAAACCATGTAATGAAATAAATGTTATCACCTACTTTATTAACAATTTTTTTTTCAGTCTGGGAGTAACCCACATGGGGACCCTCTATTCCGGTCCACGTAACTGTGCCTTCCTTATATTCTTGATCATAGGTTAAACCGGATTTATAGTGATACCTAATTTTTTTTCCATCCAGATCCTTGGTTTCAGTATGTCCAAAAGTTTTTTTCATTTTTTGGTTCCCCATTTATTTCCCCTTGCTTAATGAGTTCTGATCAAGGATATGGTGAATTTCGTGGCAGCTTTAATTCACTTTCGAAGTGACTCTAAGAATTCGTTTATAGTGGCCAAAACTTCGTCGAGGGCCGTTTTTGGATCGTCCGATTCCGCGATCCACAAAAGGGTTTCATTATTAGCTCCTGAAATAGCGTGTGTCAATGGTTCCAAAGGTAAGGACTTGATGATTTCTTTTTCCATCAGTTCTTTAAGGTGAGATCTCAGAATACCTAGCGTTCTCTCTTCATCGATTTTACGCCATGTAGCCCAACCTAAGACCACAGGGGCATCGATTAGAACGATTTGTTGTAGCTCTGAATCTAAGCAGGCTTCAAAAAAAACACGATTGCATGAAATAAGTTTATCCCAAATAGATAACTCGCTCTTATCCACCTCAAGGATGCGATGCCCAATTTCTGCTTGGACATCTTCAAAAACGGCCATGAATAGCCCCTTTTTCCCATCAAAGTGATGATATAACGCCCCGCGAGTCATACCCGCCTCTCGAACGACATCCTCTAAGGACGTCTTTGAATAACCCCGGTTCGTAAAAAATTTTCTTGCAACCGCAATCAACTGGGATGCTGTTTTCTTCCCTGTCTCGATTTTTTTGAGTGGTTTTCCCATCAGTTCATTTTCTTCATTGAAATTCGCTTGAGCCTATACCTATTTTTATATAAAGATTGAATTTCAGCGATCTAAAGGATGGTTTTGGGTGGAGAATCCCGTGCTTCCGAGCGGGGCATTCTGGCTTTTTCACGTAATCTCTTTTTCTTGACAAGCATTACATACGTACTGTATGTATGTCAATTGAAAAGTTAAAAATAAAACCACTGCCATGATTCTTTAAAAATATAAATAATATTAAGTTGTTATATCCATTACCAGCGTTTAAGGGTCATATCATAAGAGTCAATTCCGCACATTCAGCTTTTAGTAGCACCGGAACTTGCAAAAGCGAAGTAGCCCAGTTTGGAATCAGCGATCGGGAATATTCGGAAGGAGTAATAAACTATGATGACTTCTGAAAAGCTTCAAACCAAATATCTTTCTAGAACTGGAGAGTCGGCCAAGCTGGCCAAGAGGGCCCGACGTTACATGCCTGGAGGTGATACCCATGGGCCCTCTTACCATCTTCCATACCATGTCACTTTTACCAAAGGTAAAGGTTGTTATGTCTATGACGTGGACGGAAACAAGTATGTTGACTTTTGCAACCAATGGTTGACGATGCCCCATGGTCACGCATTTCCTCCTATGGTTGAAGCCGTTCAAAAAAGGATCAAACAATCTGTAGGTTTCGGATATCCAAACGAGGAACAGGTTGAGTTCGCACAACTTCTATGCAGACGCGTGCCCTGCTTTGAGCATGTACGTTTTGTAGCCTCGGGCAGCGAAGCCACATTGATGTGTATCAGGGCCGCGCGTGCTTTTACAGGTAAATGCAAGATCATGAAGCTCGAGGGAGGCTATCACGGGACTCACGATCTGGGTGAATTTAATTGGTTCCCTTCACCTGAAGCAGGTCCCATCGAAAAAATAAAAACCATGCCTCCGGATGCCGGGGTCAGAGGGAGTGATATTAAGGATGTTGTCATTTTCCCATATAATGAAACAGACATTTTTAAAAGAACTTTCAACAGACATGCAAAAGATGTAGCGGCTATAATTATGGAGCCCATGATAGGCCCCCTTGGTATGATCACGCCTGAACCGGGATTTCTCGAAACGATCCGTAACATGACAAAAAAACATGGCGTTATTTTGATTTTCGATGAGGTGGTTCAGTTTCCAAGTGCATATTATGGGGCGCAAGGACTGTTTAAAGTGTCGCCCGACCTTACGGCACTTGGAAAGGGCATTGGTGGAGGCCTACCCATCGGTGTGTGGGGTGGCAGACGGGACATCATGGATCTCTGGAATCCGGAAAAAGGTCATGACGCCATAATACAGGTCAGTACCCATGCAGGAAATGCCCTCTCGATGGTTGCAGGATTAGCGACTTTAAAACATTTGACGGCAAATGTGATCAAGCAGCGAAACAAGAGGTTCAGAAGACTTAAATCCGGCTTAGAAAACGTTTTCAAAGATTCTGGAATACGTGGCCAGGTAACCGGTATAGGGTATGGATTTGCGATCCATCTGACCGATAAGCCGGTTCGTAGTCCGCGTGATACCTTTGGTGCGGCCATGGCAGCCGAAACCATAGTGGGACTCATCTTCATGGGCTTAAGATATTATGGTGTTTCCATCTATCCTCCCCTCTTCGGCATCATCAGCACTGCGATGCAAGATAAGGATGTAGATCATGCTGTTCACGCACTTGCTAAGACATTGAAAGAGGTTCGACCGATTGTCGAGAACGAGTGCCCTCATCTCATCGTGTAGGGAAAAGTCATGGCGCAAAAGCTCCCAACACGATGCTTTGTACTCTCTAAAAAGGATTCGTCGAGGCAACAATGTAAATTATCATCAATACCCTAATTGAGCGAAAGGAGGTAATCAAATGGTAAACACAGAACAAGATGCCGTACGTGAGGTCGTACAAAAGTATATCGACGGGACCTATCAGGGTGATGTCTCAGTGTTGCGTGAGTGTTTTCATTCAAAGGCGGTCATGAATGGATACATGAACGACCAATTGCTTCTGGGTGATCCTGAACCATTTTTTCAGGAGATTGGGAATAATCCTTCTATGGCCGAAGGTGGCGCCCCCTATAAAGGTGAAATCTCTTCCATCGATGTGGTTGGGAATGTTGCCAGCGTAACATTGAAAGAGACAGGTTTTGCAGGCACCGTGAGCTTCACCGATTACTTCCATCTCATCAAAGTTGATGATGCATGGAAGATTTTCAGCAAGACATTTACTACGGAAGCCTGAACCGAGGCTGAAATTATAAAGTCAATGCACAAGTCAGATTCAGGATCATTAAGAATTTGACCCAAGGGAAGGGTTCGCGTTTTCCTTATAAGGAGATACACATGAACGGAGAGCAACTTTTAGAGAAGTACCTGGAGAAGACCAAAACTTCCGCTAAGCTGGCCCAAGAGGCCCGCCGTGTTATGCCTGGTGGGGATACACACGGGCACTTCTACAATCCCCCTTACCATATTACAATCGATCATGGAAACGGCTGTTATCTGTATGATGTGGACGGCAATGCGTATATCGATTGTGTTAATGCATATTTTGTTCTTATACATGGACACTGTTTCCCTCCTATCGTTGAATCCCTGGCGGAACAGATCAAACGGGGTACCGGTTTTGGGATGCCGACCGAACCACAAATCCTCTTCGCGCAGCATTTATGCGAACGGGTGCCTTCACTAGAGGAGGTGCGGTTTGTATCTTCAGGCAGCGAAGCAACCGCTATGGCCATTCGAGCTGCCAGGGCATTCACCGGCAAACGAAAGATTATGAAGGTCGATGGCGGCTATCATGGGACGCATAATATCGGAGAGTTGAACTCATTCGGAGGTGCTCTGGGCAGGGGCGAGCTGAAACCCATGCCTGAAATCGGAACAAACGGCAGCGAAATCAATGATGTTATCCTCTTTCCCTTCAATGAACCCGAGAGATTAAAAGAGATCGTTCTAAAATATTCCGAAGACATAGCAGCGCTCATTATCGAGCCCATGATCATTCCTTCAGGCGCTATTCCCCCTGAACCGGGTTATCTTGAAACGGTTCGTGACATGACAGAAGAACTGGGTATTGTCCTTATTTTTGATGAGGTCGTCACCCTGCCGTTCTATTATGGCGGTCTCCAGGAGTATTACGGAATAACGCCGGACCTTACAACCATGGGTAAGGGCATTGGAGGGGGTCTTCCCATCGGGGCCTGGGGCGGCAAGCGTGAAATCATGGAGTTATGGAATCCCGAAAAGGGTGAGGATGCCGTTGTGATGGTCAGCACTTCCGGCGGAAATCCCTTGACTATGGCGGCCGGTCTGACCGCAATGAAGCAACTGACTCATGAAGTCATTGAACGGAGAAATTCCCTTGGAGATAGGCTAAGAGATGGGATGAACCAAGTCTTTTCGAATATAGGGATCCATGGTCATATATCCGGGCTTGCGAATGCATTTTGGATCCACTGGAGCGACAAACCTGTGAGGGATCCCTATGCTGTCGGAGAGGCCATGTCCCAGGCAAACGAAAACATTAGAAACCTTTTGTTTTTGGGAATGCGATACCGTGGTGTTTATCTTTTCCCCACACCCAGCCCATTTGGGAATATTTCCACGGTCTTGCAGGAAAAGGATATAGATCTCATTATCAATGCTTTTTCTGAAACTTTGACGGACATAAAATCGGTTATTGCGGAGGAGTGTCCGAATCTTTTACAATAACGGCAGATAAGCTCAAAAATCCTTAAAAAAATCGATCGTGATACCGTCACTAATATAGCGCTCAGGGAAAAAACCGCACTTAAGGGAGACCTTGCAGATTCAATCTTCTCTATTGACTGGAAGCTTAGAATCCAGTTCATAGAAAAAGCCACTCTGGAAAAGAACAGGTGTCAATATTCCAAACTGAATACCTCTATTTATTAACGAAAGGAAAAGTTAAAACATTATAATCCTAAGGAGGAGGCATGGATAAATCCCCTGAACAGTTTTATCAGGAAAGGGAGAAAAGGGTCTATGACGCCATTCAGCTCAAAGAACCGGACAGGGTGCCGATTGTCTGTTTCATGGGGGCTTTCCCCATAAAATATGGAGGTATTTCCGCCCATGACGCCATGTTCGACTACGATAAAAACATGAAAGCCTGGCTCGACACTTACCAGGATTTTCAACCGGACATGGTGGATGACGGTTTTATGGAATGCTTTTGGGGCCATTTTCTTGAAGGTCTTGATTACAAAGCATTAAAGTGGCCGGGTCATGGCCTCTCCATGGATACCTCTCATCATTTCCAGTTTGTTGAAAAGGAATACATGGCGGCTGAAGAATATGACGATTTTATCTTTGATCCCACAGATTTCATGATTCGTAAATTCTGGCCCCGTGTTTTCGGAATTCTCGAACCTTTGAAAAATCTGGCTCCCTTGAACCAGGTGTTTGCCTATTATATCGGTTCTCTCAATTTCTTCTCATTCGCGGATCCTGAAATTTGGGGAGCCATGGAGAAGTTACACAAGGCCGCTTTGGCTGCCCAGGAAATGATCAAAGGCTCCGCCGAACAACTGGAAAAACTGATTGGGCTGGGGTTTCCCCCCCATGTCGGATCCGGGACGCAGGCACCTTTTGACACCATCTCCGATTACTTGAGAGGCACCAAAGGCGCTATGCTGGATATGTTGCGATGTCCTGACAAGCTACTGGCCGCTGTTGACAAGATGCTCCCCCTCATGCTGAACCTTGGTTTATTCGCCAAAGTGACCGGTGTTCCCAGGGTGCTCATCCCCCTTCACAAAGGTCTTGACGGCTTCATGTCTCCGGAGCAGTTCAAAACATTCTATTGGCCTTCGCTGAAGAAGTTAATAGAGGGCCTGATTGAAGAAGACCTCACCCCTATAGTATTTTGGGAAGGCGATTGCACATCAAGGCTTGAATTCATCGGTGATATCCCAAAGGAAAAAGCCGTGTATTGTTTTGAGCGGACCGACATATTTAGAGCCAAGGAGGTCCTGGGAGACGTGGTCTGTATCCGGGGGAATGTGCCTCTTTCAATTCTTAATTCAGGA
>JAQYVK010000430.1 GCA_030145585.1 Desulfatiglandales bacterium
CATTGGACAAGTTACACGAAGGTGATAATCCCATTTATGTCCGCATGACCCAGGAAGATGGGCATATGGCCTGGACAAGCCCGATTTATCTGGCCCGGACTTAACCTGGCCAGTCAACAGACATCATAGTTTGATAAGCCCAATTTGAAGAACCGGTTTACCTTAATCGCAAGGCCTTCCGTCATAACTTGTGTTTGTGATTGACACAGGACGGTGGATTCCATTATACTACACCCCACAAGCAGGGACTTCTTTTCACTATCACCTAAAAACCTAATTCTTAGATTTCCTATGGCCTTGATATCAACATCAAGGACCATTTGAAACTTTTTCCATTCCACCCTCATATCTTGAAATGAATGATCCTTTGAGCATCGAGGTTATTTAGATTATGCCTAAGACGTTTCAAGTGCCTGAAACAGAAACCCAAGCCAAATTAAAGTCTAAAGAAAAAGGAGCCATAGACCGTGATGTACAAGTATCGAGGTGGTCCCAGGATTAACTATGCAAAGTGTACCGGTTGCAAGAATTGTTACGATGTTTGTCCTCCGGACATATTTGACTTTGACAAGAGAACAAAGCAAGTGACTGTCTCTTATCCGGAGGAATGCTGGTACTGTGGTTCATGCCTTTATGATTGTCCTGCGGAAGGGGCTATCGAACTGGAGCTGCCATTGGCCTGTGCGTGAGAACAAACAAAAGCATTTTTTCCCGCCACACCCATCGAAGATTTATCCGCCTCTGGAGGATTTATCCGCCTCCGGAGGATTCTGTTTTTCGGTTAAAGAGGGGGTTTGCACTTGAGACTTAAAGGAGAAAGTTATGAAACTGTCTATGATAGAGCAAAAAAAGATTGAGGCGGATGTCCTGGTCATTGGTGGTGGTCTTGCGGGGTGTTTCGCGGCCATAAAGGCAGCGGAAGAAGGCGTCAAGGTTGTTATTTTCGACAAAGGCAATATCAAAAGGAGCGGGAATGGCGCCACCGGGTTGCATCGAATTCCCCTTATCCATCCGGATTATAACTATTCATTCCGCGAGTTTGCCCGATTAAACCTGGTTGGTGCTCAGGGTATAGCGGACGAAGATGTTTGTTATGCCTTCGGTGAAGACACGCTTGACCGAATTAATGACCTCGAAAGCTACGGCGTACAAGTAAGGGATGAAAACGGAAAATTCGACTTCAGAAAGGCTGGAGACATTGCTCCAGGAAACTTAGTCATCTGGCCCCCTGCCCCCAAGGTCTGGCAGAACGTGAAGCCCAAAATGGCCAGGAAGGTGAAGAGTTTTCGAAATGTTAACGTATTGAACCGCACAGCAAGTATTGGGCTTCTTACGCAGGATGGTTTGCCGGGAGCACCTGTTATTGGAGCTATCGGTCTTGAAACCAGAACCGGTCGAATCGTCACATGTCGGGCCAAAGCGGTTGTCCTCACGAGCGGAGGTTCATATCGCTTGGGCAGACATAAAAACTCCGCATACGCGCCTACCCGTTTTATCGAATGTGGATGTCCCCTCAACAGTGGGGATGGGCAGGCTGCTGCTTTTCGTGCCGGGGCGGATATTGTCAATATGGAGTTTTTAAACTTTGGTTCTGCATGGAAGGATTTCAGTCACTGGGGGGGAGGTCCCGCGTTTTCATATGCAAAACCCATTGGAAACAAGGGGCAAAACCTTCGTCCGCCAAAAGGAGTTCCCACCCAGTTCTCGATTTACAAACGAACCCACAACTTCGGTTTCGGATCAGAAGGCCCCGTCTACTACGATGCCTCAGTGATCGAAGGATACCCTGAGGAGAAGGGCGACATGCAGCGCTTCCTTTGGGCCACAGAAAATGAGAGCAATGCTCCCGGATATTTCCTCTGGATGAAGGAGCGCGGGGAAGACTTCAAACGAGCGCCGGTAGAGTTTGAGTGGCATCCTGGCTACCTGCACAACAACCATGCAGGCGTCCATATGGATAAGAATGGAAGATCAACCCTAGAGGGTCTTTATTGTGCAGGAGACGTTATTGGGGGTGGTTGGCGTCAGAGCGCCGGAGGTGCCTTGGTTTTCGGAGCGAGAGCCGGGCGTAGCGCAGCCGTCTTTGCGAAGACGGCCAAGCTTTCGAAAGTGGACAAAAAACAGGTAGAAACCGAAACGGCCTCCATAAGGAACGCGATATCCATGGATCCATCCGATGGGTATAGCTGGATCGAGCTAGAGGACAAGGCGAGGATGATCGCTTCGGAGTATGGTCCACCATTTACAAACGACGCGAAGTTGGAGCGGGGTGTCTTTCATCTGGAGCGCATTAGGGATAGATACCTCCCGAAGATCTATGCCCGGAATCCCAGAGAAATGGTGCGTGCATCAGAAGTCTATGCCGTTTTCCAAAATATCGAATGCCACCTGAGAGCAGGGCTCTATCGAAAGGAGACCCGGAACCCTTTACGTTCGAGCATTTTCTATAAGAGCGATTATCCTGAAATGGATGACAAGAAATGGCTGAAACATACCGTGCTAAGAAACATTGAAGGCGAAATCTCTATCAAAACTAAGCCCGTAAAAAGGCTCAAGGGTTGAATGTGCTCTACAAACTACATGTTATAAGGTTCCAATTTGATAATAGGGAGAATAAAGTGATCAAATCTCAACACCATCAGATGACCCAATAAAAGGAGGGAGTCAGACATGTCAACAGAAAAAAGTTTTATTAGCCCACATGACCCGTCACTGAACATCCCTAACACCGAAGGCTGGGAGGAGATGTATCCCTACCATGCGCTTGTTGGCAAGAGTGATCCAAAAAGAAAACAACATGAGAGCGAAACATTCTGGCTTCTGGATGCGTTGCACAGACCGGAACCTATTCCCCCCTTTGACCTCATTTGGGAGGACGCTCGACACCTGAGTATGGGTGTGATGATAAGACTGATGGTAGGGCCGTTTAGTACCGGCATGGATTACCGTGTTATCAATGGCTATCTCTACCTTGGAACCGAAGCGGTAAGTAACCTTGAGATCATTCAGAAAAAACTCCCAACATTTCAGGAAAGGGCGGGGTATTATTATCAAAACTGGCATGAGTTGTATGATAAAAAGTGGCACCAAAAAATGAAGGTTTTGATCGATGAACTGAAGCAAATACAATTCCCCGATCTCCCTGAAATAGAGGACATGTCCGTCATAATAGAGGGAAAGGGACTCACCTCTGCCCACCCCATTTTAGAAGCCTACCAAAAAATGCTCGGTCTCGCCTATAAACAATGGGACTACCACATTGAATTTCTCCTTGCCGGCTATGGGGGCCTTCTTCAATTTGCGGAAATGATGAAGAAGTTCTTCCCGGACATCAGTGACAAGTCCATAGGCCAGGCGACCTCAGGATTTGATGCTGCTATTTTTCGCCCACCGATGGAACTACAGAACCTGGCCATAGCGGCCGTGGAGCAGGGTACAGCTGATGTGCTTCTCAAAAGTGCGAGATGGGAAGAAGTCCCGACCAATCTACAACAAACTGAGGCAGGAAGGAAGTGGCTTGAACAATTTGAGACTGTGCGTGATCCCTGGTTTGAGATGTCGGGAGGGACAGGTTTTTATCATACAGATGGTTGTTGGAACGATAACCTTGATCTTCCCCTTACCCACATAAAGAATTACATTGAGGCGCTTAAGAGGGGAGAGACAATCCTAAAACCCCAAGAGGAGGTCATCAAGGAGAGGGACCGTGTAATAGCCGAATACCGCGGTATGATCAAGAATGAAGAAGACGTGCAGGCATTTGACCAGACCCTGGGTCTGGCACGGCTCGTCTCTCCCTTTGCCGAAGACCATCAGTTTTATTGTGAGAACTGGTTCCAGTGCTTATTCTACCGGAAGATGCGTGAGTTAGGGGACTTTCTGGTCAAATACGGGCCTCTTGAGGACAGAGAGGACATCTTTTTCCTTCACACCTTCGAGGTATCTAATGTTCTCTTTGATGCCGTTGCAAAGTGGTACTCATGCCTCACCCATGTGGCAAAAACCCATTGGCCTGCCAAAATCAAACGACGTAAAGAAATCTTGGAACAATTTAAGGAGTGGAACCCTCCCCCAGCCCTTGGTGCCGTGCCCTCCCCTCCCCTTAATGCTGTATTTGTCTCATTGATGGGCCTCTCCCAGGAGAAAATAGATGAATGGTTAGAGGCTGAAGAGCCCGAGTCTAAAGAAATAACAGAGCTAACAGGCATAGCAGCTTCTCCAGGGATTGTCGAAGGACCTGCCCGGGTTTGTAGCAAAACTATGGACATCTCGACCCTGATGGCCGGGGAGATATTGGTGGCCCCGCAGACATCCCCCACTTGGGCACCCGCTTTTAATACAATCGGAGGAGCCGTTATGGATCAGGGCGGTCTATTTGCCCATGCTTCCATAGTCTGTCGTGAATATAAACTGCCGGCGGTTGTAGGAACAACCATTGGTACCCGGGTTATCAAGACCGGGGATCAGTTAAGAGTGGATGGTGATAATGGGACCGTGACGATACTAAAACGAGCGGACTAACCTATATCTTCTTATTGAAGCATACAATTTACAGACTATAGTAATTTTTAGAAATATGTTCCGATTAACTTTTTTATTAAATCCCCCTGTCCCCCTTTGTCAAAGGGGGAACTTATGAAGGCCTGAAGTAATATCAGCACACCTATGGCCGCAATGAGCAATGCCGGAGAGTAAGCGTTCCCCCCTTTTCAAAAAGGGGGGCCAGGGGGGATTTTATACTATCGCACACTCCTACCAATCGGAACATATTTATGACATCAGCTATAACCATTGTCGATTCTCCAGAGATAAAGGAAAAAAGGGCTAGCCTAAATTAGGCTAGCCCTTTAGACAAACTGGCGTCCCCAATCCCGCTTCACAGCGGGATCTGCGACAGTCTTCCCTTCGGCATAGGGAACTTATCCTGAATAATCATTAGATAAAAAAAGAGGGACCAACTCATATGAGTCAATCCCTCTTAAAACAAACTGGCGTCCCCAACCGGATTTGAACCGGTGTTGCCGGCGTGAAAGGCCAGTGTCCTGGACCAGACTAGACGATGGGGACGCGGTATAACTTTTGGTTATCGCTGCGTCAGTGACTCCCCAACCTTCTGCCCAATGCCCGGGTTGTCCCGCTTGGAAAGCGGGATGTCCTGGACCAGACTAGACGATGGGGACGCGGTATAACATTTTGTTATGGCAGCGTCTGTGACTCCCCAACCTTCTGCTCAATGCCCGGGTTGTCCCGCTTGGAAAGCGGGATATCCTGGACCAGACTAGACGATGGGGACGCTATTTTCTCAACAAGATAGATAGCTGTTTGTGGTCACCGCCGAGGGGTTCACCTCAGAGAGGGTCCTGTGACACCAGTTTGCTCTGAAAACCTATTAATTCTCTCTTATTCGCTGTCCTATGATCTCAGCTTGATCTCAATTAAAATATCCTAATATTGGGCGCTCGTGGTGGGCCGTACAGGAATCGAACCTGTGACCAACGGATTAAAAGTCCGCTGCTCTACCAGCTGAGCTAACGGCCCAACCGAAAAGAGATCATTTATATGCCCTTTTCGCTTGCTTGTCAAAAGGTTTTTTTCTGAAAATTTTCGGCAAGATAAAGGGAATTAATGAGATCAAAACGAGGTTTTAGACGTCTGGGGTTTCCTCGAAAGATAGACTGGTGAGTCGGAGACGTGGTAATGGAAAGATAGATTTACTGTGGAATGACTATATATTGCTGTTTTATTTGGCATATGTTAGAATTTGGTCTCGATACGGCTATACAGCCTAAAAAAAACGCTTGGGTGGGACTAAGGATTCGAATTCCCATTATGAAATCTAAAACTTGTTAATAAGATTGTCCATGAGTTTGATCCAACCCTTATATAAGATTAATAATTTTGCTTTATGTGAAGAGGAGGTTGATGAAGGAGTCTTAAAATGCTGAAAACTATTATTACAGGCTATATCGAAGGAGCATTGTCTAAAGCGGAATACGATAAGCTTGAGGATGGCTCCTTTTCAGGTCGTATTCCAGCATGCAAAGGGGTAATCGCTTTTGGAAAAACATTGCGTGGATGTGAAGACGAATTGCAGTCCACACTTGAAGATTGGATTTTAGTCGGTCTGAAATTTGGTCACCAACTCCCGATTATAGATGGATTAGACCTGAATAAGGAACCTATTAATGAGTCAGTGGCGGCCGTGTAAACGTCGAATTTTCATTAAACGAATGCAAAAGCTTGGTTTTGAAGGACCCTATTCAGGAACTCGTCATCAGTTTATGATTATGGGGAGCCACAGGTTGAGCGTTCCTTCTAATCAGGAATATTCGGTTCCTCAGCTCCGTATGATGCTTCGCGAGGTAGAGTCAATAATAAATCGAACTTTAGGTTCTGATGAATGGAATCATTTAGCCTGAGTTGAGATATCGATTCTATTTCAGATAAGTATATCCGCCACTTCATCTCACCGTCAAAGCTCCGCTTTCCCTATCCCTCTCCCCGTCCTTTTGACCCTTTTTTCGCTCAGTGACGGTACCCTACATGAAATTCACTATTAACTGTCACATTTGATTTTCTCGAAATCGGTGGCAAACGAATCAATCCGCTTCAGCAGGTGGGTTCGCTGTTCGGGGGTCATCAAATGAATGATATTCACACCCAACTTTAATGTGATATCCCGATTATAATCAGATTTTGCCTTATAAGTCGATGATCTCATCCGTTCCGGATGGGTCAGGATTTCGACCAATTTTTGGTCGAAATCTGGAAGCTCTTTTCTCTGTTCGAGCAGATTTATGACCTCTTCTTGAACTTTGTCCCTGTACAGCAACCATTCTTGCCCAATCGGTTTCAGTTGTTTGCTCCAGGCCGACACAGCCTGCTCTTGATCTGATGTCGGGTCTGATAACCATTTCCGAAGGCCTTTGACCATGCGTTCTTCACGTTCTTTCATACGTTCTTCCGGCGGCAAATCTATGTATTCGGCCCTCAGCTCATCATTTCGCTCGTCCAGGTTTTCAAAAAGTTCTTCGATCTGAGCGTCCGTGGCCGTCCTCAAAATCTCGGCAATGTCCGGAGCAACTTGACGGATCAATTCGGTCCAAAATCCTCGAAATTTTGCATAATAGTCATTCAACCTATCGTAATCGATCGGATGATCGGTATTTGAGATGTCCTTGCTCAGGGATCTTAGAGCTCCCGAATAGTCTGCGAGCTGCGTTTTGCAGTGCCAGTCGATCTGCTTTAAGAGACGTTCTTTCAGGATGGTTTTCTGCTCACTGTTCAGCGAAATGTAATCCCTCAGAAAAAAGGGAATGAGCCAGTCCAACTGAGAATAATAAAACCTGGTACCGCACCCGGTCACCAGCAGCAGAAAAAGAACTATGAGCGCTATTCTTTTCATCTAGAAAATAATAGTGACTATAAAATATATTTCAAGCATGAATATTAGGTTTTGACACAAAGTATTAGTATTTATTATGGGTTGAGCCCTTGACGATCGTGTCCTAATCCTTATTTTAAAGGGAAGAAACTTTAAGGATACAAATGAAGCCCAATTCCCATTTGACATACAAGCCCTTGAGAAACAAGAGCTATTAAAGCTTCTTATCGTGCGATTTTAGGCATTTTGTTTCGGAATTTCATAATAATTTATAAGCCATAAGGAGGAGAGACTAATGAAAAGAGCTAAACTGATAGTACTGATTGGGGTGGTGTTTTTTGGTTTGACAGCAATGGGAGCCAATGCTGCGGAACTTATCTACAAGACGGAAATAGTAGAAGTCTTAGGTATAAAAATAGAGCTTGTGAAAACGGCCGATAACTTCATTGTTCTTTATGACGCCTCGAATTCTATGAAAGGACCTTTGGGAAATACAGGAAAGCGAAAAATTGATGCTCAAAAGCAAATCCTGGCAGAGAGAAACAGGGATTTCCCTGGGCTCAAGCTGAATGCGGGCCTATATACGTTTTCGTTGGGAACCGGTGGGATCTCAAGAAAAGTGCTCAAGGCGTATTATCCGATGAAACCTTATGATAGTGCGGGGTTCGCCAAAGCAATCAACCAGCTGCCAACAAAGGCGAGCGGAGCCTCCTATCTACAACCTGCCCTTAGAGAGCTTGACCCCATTTTGAGCGGTTTATCAGGACGGACCGTGGTGTTTATCTTTTCCGACGGGGGCTATACGCGCTGGTCGGGTGAATTCAGCAGCCCCCTGGAAATTGCGAAAGAGCTTGCCGGGAAGCACAACGTTAGCTTCTATTTAATCAGCACTGCCTCGGGTGATACGCAGAAAGCCCTTCTAAAGGATATTGCGTCAATAAATGCCAGTTCTCGGGTTATTTCATTCCAGGATTTTCTTGAAGATAAAGAACTACAAAGCGGTGCCCTTTTTGTGATCAATAAAAAGATTTTTAGAGGTCTTTTTACCAGGGACAAGGTTGTGGGGCTCAAAACACAAAATATCTTATTCGATTTTGACAGTGTCGATGTAAAATCGAAGTTCAACAGTGAACTACATGCCCTTGGCGAATTTCTGCAGGATAGTCCCAAGTCCGAGGTGACGCTTGTGGGATTTACCGACGGTTCCGGATCTGAGGAATATAACCTGGGATTATCGCGAAAGCGGGCTGAGAACGTCGCGGATTATCTCGTGAAAAATTTTAACCTTGACGAATCTCAAATTTCTATCCTTTGGTATGGTTCAGCCGCCCCACTCGCCAACAACGACACCCTTGAGGGCCGTCGCCTAAACAGGCGCGTCGTGAGCCTGGTGAGCGGTCTCTAATAATTGATCATATCGTCAGCGAATACTTGACACAGGTATCGCTATGGATAAAAGGAAGGTTGAGAGGAATCCTCTCAACCTTTTTTATTATAAGATATACGTGAATCACCACTCAGAACACTTTCACTCAATCCAATCTTCGATGCTCAGGCCGGATATTTTTTCAAAATGCTTTGTATTTCCAGTTATGAGAACAAAATCGTGCTGAATGGCGATCGATGCGATTCTCAAGTCGGGTTCACTACAAACAATGCCCTGTTTCTCCAACACCGCTTTCAGCTTACCAAATAATTTACCACTCGTTTCATCGAATCCAACAATGTGAACGCTCGGGAAAACCCTTTCTTCAAAAGCCTCGATGATCTGCTCTTTTCTACTAGATCGATTTGCACCATAATGGATTTCACCAATATTGATGGAGCTGGTATATTGTAATTCTTTTGGGAGTTTCTGTATTTTTCTTAACAAAGTTTGCGATGGATTCCGCTTGACAATGTTACTTAAAACGTCTGTATCAAAAAGATACATTACAGTTTAACCTCCCTGCTCTTTTCCAATTTCCTGGATTCATAGATTCTCCCTACCATTTCATCCACACTATCGTCCAGATCGGCCAATGCCCCTTTGGCTTGTATCAACCCATTGTCCCCATACTTCTTCAGTTCATCGATCGGGAGAATCACAGCCACCTTCTTGCCTTTTTTTGTAATCAAAATCCTTTCTTTCTTATAAATAATGCGGTTTATGATATCCGA
>JAQYVK010000431.1 GCA_030145585.1 Desulfatiglandales bacterium
ATTGAAGCCGGATATGCAAACGCAATGCCTGTCCACCCCTTTGTCGGTACTGCAGACAGCCGGGCCCTCTATCGGGCGACTATATTTACGACGGCTCTCGACATGAACGGCATGGTACTCCACCGAGGTAAAGTAGAAACCGGTTTTCTGACCGGTATAGAGGTGGACGTTTATGGAAACTTAAACCTTACTGTCGCTCCGAGTTGGGAAAGCCCTGAAAAACGTGTCAGCGGAGGGGGCGGCGCAAATGACATTGCTTCTATGACTGATAGAATCCTGATTATTATGAAACATGAGCGACGAAGATTTCCTGAAAAAGTCTCACACATCACGGCTCCGGGCCATATTGACGGCCCGGATGGAAGAAGAAAAGCCGGGCTTAGGGGAAAGGGGCCCGAGTTGGTCTTTTCTGATCTGGCCGTTTTGGGATTTGATGACGAAAACAAGCGTATGACATTGGTATCTCTCCATCCGGGGGTTACCCTGGAAGAGGTTATAGATAAGACACAATTTGAGTTGATCATTCCCGAGCGCGTTCCCATAACCGAACCGCCAACCCGGGAAGAGCAAGACCTCATCCGTGAGGTGATTGATAGTTCGGGTTTTTATACGGCCTGGAAGGAGCCAAAACTGGTCTGGTGGGGGAAGGATTAGATCTTTCTTTGCCGTATAAAAGGAGGAAAGGAGGTGAGGAAAAGTTCAGTGAAATAGTCGTGGTAATAAGGCATGGAAAGTTCACTACATTAAATTAAGATACGCTGCCACGGTCTGAAGCCCGGCTTTTTAACATATGAGGGTAACATGGGCAGGCCGTAGGTATAGCAGAGAAGGAGAATAAAGGCTATGAGAAATCGGATATTTTTACATGTAATCATAAGTTGTTTCGTCATCGCAATGTTCCTCCCCAATCAAGTATTTGGGGCGGATTTCACAGTTAAAATTGGACATAAACTCCCTTTAACCGGTCACTGGGAATATTATGGTAGGGACAGCAAGCGAGGTATGGATCTCGCGCTGGATTATATCAACTCTCAGGGTGGCATAAAATCAATGGGGGGAGCAAAGCTTGTGAACATCTATTCGGACTCCCAAAGCCGGCCTGAAATCGCCGTCAGCGAAGCTGAACGATTAATTGATAGTGAAAAGGTCCATATGCTCACCGGAGATATCTTTAGTGCCCTCTCGGTCCCCACGGCGCGCAAAGCGGAGGAGAGGAAAATCGTCTATTATGTGCCTGTTGCAGCAGCCGATGTGATCACCCAGAGCGGCTATAAATATGTTTTCCGACAGAGTACACCCGGTTCAATCTGGGGCAGTGGAATGGTTCCCTTTGTGAAATATCTCCGTGACCAGAGAGGGATCACGATCAAGAAAGTAGCGGTCATGAACAACGCCACCGAGTGGGGAAAATCCGTGGCCAAGGGGATCATCCCTGCACTGGAAAAAGCCGGTTTTGAAGTGGTCAGCCATGTGGAATACAATCACAAGGCGGCAGATTTTACGACCGACCTGCGGAAGGCCCATGCTAACAAGCCTGACCTGGTTATCCGCGTTGCTTTTCTGCGGGATGCTGTAGAACTGAGTCGGCAGCACTTGATGCGGCGTGTGAAAGCCCCCCATATTGGGATCAGTTCCGGAGATACCATGAGGGAAATGATTGAAAAGTTGGGGGATAATGCTGAAGGTAAACTGGCCGAGGACACCTTTAACTGGGATCTCAAACCGGCTAAATGGGCCAACGATATGTTCAAGAAAGCCTGGGGCGCGGACATGTACAATGAAATTGCGGCCCACTTTCAAGGTATGCTGGTCATCAAAGCAGCCCTGGAGATCGCAGGGAACAAGATAGACTTTCCTAACGCTAGTCTGGCTAAGCAGCGAGAGGCCATAAGGGAAGCCTTTACCGAAGTCAAGCTGAAACCGGGCAAGCAAATTATTTTTCCATGGGAGGAAATCTCTTTTGCCCCTGGTGGCCAGAATACCTTCGGTGGCCAGAATCCCTTTGTGATTCATCAAGTCACAAAAGGTACATTTGTCACTGTTTGGCCCGACAAATACGCCGCCAAATCGCTCGACCTGAAGGCAGCGGGGTTTTAGTGATCTGATAGGATCAACATACATCCGGGTCCTTCGAAGTCGTTGAGGGACCCGGGTGTTCCTAAGGACGTGGGCCTTCTGTTTTTGCTAGGGAATCTTTCTTGGGGAGATCATGGATCTGACAACTGTTATAGAATTTGTGGTGATAGGCATCCTTCTTGGGGGATTGTATGCCCTGATTGCATCCGGACTGGCTCTTATTCTCGGAGTCATGAAGATCCTCAATTTTGCCCATGGCGAATTTCTCATGGTCGCCATGTATTTGACTTACTACATCAACCGGTTACTGGGTCTGGATCCCTACATCGGACTTATTCTTGGTATCCCATTCATGTTCCTGTTTGGCATGGCGGCTTACAAGGTGATCATCAGTCCGGTGTTGCTCAAAGGGGAGGTCAATCAACTCCTGGTAACCATTGGGCTATCCTTTTTTTTACAAAACCTCGCTCTTACGCTGTTCTCTTCCAATCTGAGACAGATAGATGTCCCATACAAATACGCGATCCTAGACATTAGCGGCGTGGTCATACAGGTGACACGGTTGGTGGCATTCGGAGGATCCGTTTGTATTACGTTGTTGCTTTATTTGATGCTACGTTACACGGAGTTTGGATTGAAAATTCAGGCGACTTCCCAAAACCGTGATGCGGCCACGCTCATGGGGATTGATGTGAGTCGTGTTTATCTGTTCTCTTTCGCCATAGGAATCGCGTCCGTGGGTGTTGCGGGCGCTCTCCTCATGCCATTCTATGATGTTTTTCCGGAGGTGGGCACACTTTTTGGTCTGACCGCCTTTTTTGTGGTCATTCTCGGGGGTATGGAAAATCTGTTGGGGTGCTTACTCGCCGGTCTGCTTCTCGGCATAACCGAATCGGTTAGCAGCTTATTCATGCCGGGGACCACGTCTCACCTTATGGTGTTTTGCGTTTTCATTGCTGTGCTGCTTTTTAGACCCCAAGGGCTATTAGGAAGGAGATCATTCAGGTAATGTCGCGATATCGGATTTTTATGCTCCTGGGCTTAATCGTTTTGCTCATATTACCCTTACTGCTGCCGGATTATTATAATCACATATTTATTCTGACCTTTTTCTTTGCTTACTTCGGCCAGAGTTGGAGCATACTGGCCGATGCCGGTCAGATTTCCATGGGCCACTCCGTTTTCGCCGGCATAGGGGCCTATGTAACCGCACTGCTTTTTATCCACTGGGGCTTGACCCCTTGGATCGGCATGCTGTTAGGCGGCGTTTTGGCTGTAGCTGTAGGACTGTTCATCGGTTATTTATGTTTTCGCTATGGTGTTCGCGAGCTCTATTTCATCCTCGTGACGCTCGCCTTTAGCCAAGTTATTGTCTACCTGGCCATCAATCTTGAATTTGTGGGAGGACCGAACGGTATCAGCACTCCGATTAAACCGGGCATTCTCAATTTTCAATTCACCCATAAAGCTTCCTACTATTATGTGATTTTCATTGGACTTGCTCTCCTGATGTTTTTGCGCCATAAAATAAATTCGAGCAAATTGGGACACTATTTTGCCGCAATTCGGGAGAATGAAGAGGCGGCCCAGGCTTTGGGTATTTATCTCATGAAATATAAGTTGATTGCCATGGCCATCAGCGTCTTC
>JAQYVK010000432.1 GCA_030145585.1 Desulfatiglandales bacterium
ATCCTTTACCACGGCGGCAAAGGTCACTTCGCTTCCGGTTCCAGCGGTTGTCGGGATACAGACATGAAGCGTCTGAGGACGATCCAGCATCTGCATGCCCTGATAGTCCTCCAGGTTTCCGCCCTCTTTGAGGAGAACTGCGAGACCTTTTGCGGTGTCAATAACGCTCCCGCCACCCAAACTGACCAGACTATCGGCCTTAAAACTGCGAGCGACTTTTGCGGCGGCATTGACAACATGCACACCTGAGTCCTGGGGGATTTCAGAAAACACCCCAACACAGAGATCACCAAGAGATTCCTTGATCCGCTCCACAAGACCCGCCCGGACTAGGCCTTCGTCAGTCACAATGAGCGTTTTTTCTCCGCCCAGGGCTCGGATCTCTATTCGGACTTCCTTGGTTGCCCCGAGTCCGAAAATAACCTTTGTGGGAGTCAAAAAGTCGAACGAAAGCTCATCATCATAAGGCATGTATTTCGCCTCCCCTGCATCGGAGTTGGAAAGCCCTACTCATCGGGAAACTGGGCCGGGATCTTTGATGTACAGGTAATCAATTCCTTGCCTGCCTGGACGTAACGGACGATATATGGGAGATTTCCCTTAAGCTTAAGTTTTCCCTGCATCATTCCCTTTACCGGCTCCAACTCTCCTTTGGCCACTTGCTTCCAGCGATCATAAGAGGCTGTAATGACAAACTTCGCCGATTCACCTTCTTCTTTTGAGACAAGCCGCATGTCTCGACAGTCCCCATGCCAGAGGTCCATATAAAGATAGCTGTCCTCATCCACCCCCACCTGTGAATCTGCCTTTACAACCAGGGTAATATCCCCCTCCCATGTCTTGGCTGCCTCCTTGTAGGATGGGCTATTCTGAACCGATTCTTTGAAGGCTTTAACCCACTCTTCGCTCATAAACATAACTTCTGCCATGATCGTCTCCTCCCGTATAGTTCGTTAGTAAAGATCCGGGCATAGAGGACCCCATTTCGATCTAAGCCCAAAGGGTATTGCTGTCAACCTGTTGTAACAAATCCTAAATCCGAATGTCGAAATTCGAAACAAATCCTAATTTTCTAAATGCCTTAATGACCAAAACAAATTCTTTTCCACGATAATAAGATTAGCAATGGTTTAAATCATTTGAATTTTGGTCATTAGATATTGTTTCGGATTTCGGATTTCGTGTTTCGAATTTAGAGCCCTTTCACTTCTTAAGACTGAACCGCTGATCTCTCAATTGATCCTCCCGCCAGGTTTTACGAATTTGAATAAAGTTTGTGAACCAGGTTGTCCAACCCCATTTCCTCGAGTTTTTGCTTTGTTGGGAAGCCCTTCTCATTAAGGCCTCGTACCTCTTTGTATTCCTTTTTCATTTCTATTATGTCCGGAACAGACCCTGCTGCTCCGCCATTTGGTAAGGGGGTAAGGATCCGTTTGGGAAGGACATCATCTGCATCGCTTATTCCCATAAGGTTGTTAAGACCTCGCTTGAGAAGCCAGATCCGTTCTCCAGAGGCCATGAGATCCTCTATGGTGAAGGACCATCCCGTGATTGCATTCATGGCATCCAGGAGGTCCTTTGGCGCGGTCACATAGTTGACAAAGTGACACTGACACAACGCATTCATCAGAGTCCCGTAATTCTCACATGTAAAGACCATCGCGGTCTTTCCCTCGCTCGTCTGGGCCTCATAGTCTTCCTGAAGTCCAAACTCGGTGCGGGTTACCATCCCATGCTCAATAGACATGACACTGTGCTGCATGTGGCAAGCCCCCCGGTTGGAGTAAGCATAGGCAAGTCCCATCCCGTGGTATGCCCTTGGATCATGCGCGGGCGCCTCGAGCCCCTTGACCTGAACGGCAAATTCAAAGGCATTATTCCCAATCTTCTCAGCCGCCTTCCTGCTTCCATCCGCCAGGAGATTCCCGAATCCTTGCCGGTGGGCGATCTTATCCAGCATTGATAGGACAACGTCCATGTCTCCCCATTCCAGCTTTAAACCATCCGTATCCTGAGGCGTAAGGAGACCTCTCTCATAACACTCCATCGTGAATGCGATCGTCGAACCGCAGCTGATGGTATCCATGCCGTATCGATTACACATCTCATTGGCCTTGGCGATAGCCGCGAGATTGTTATTGAGTATCAACGTTCCAAAGGTTGCACAGGTCTCATATTCCGGTCCCGGTCCTTCCTCGACTTGATAGGGTCCCTCCTCCACTTTGACCACACGCTTGCACGAAATCGGACAGTAGGAGCATGTGTGGGTCCCAACCAGGTATTTTTCTGTCAAGGTAGATCCGCCCAGTTTTTCTGATAGATCCCAGTTCGGCTCTTCAGTCCAGTTTCTACTCGGCACGTTCCCGGTCATCATCCCGAACTCTATACCCGCATTGGTCCCAAGTTCGTGAAAGGACTGGGCCAGCACGGACTCCTTGGAACTCTTGATCACCGACTTAAAGGCCCGCCTGTAGGCCTGAGGGTCCTGGACAGGAATCTTCTTGGTTCCCCGCACTGCGATGGCCTTCAGTTTTTTGGAGCCCATGACGGCTCCCATGCCGGTGCGGCCGGCAAAATGGGCTTTGTCATTCACGATTGCCGCATAGAGGACTTGGTTCTCCCCAGCTTGCCCGATGCACAAAACCTTGAACCCATTTCCCAAGTCTCTTTTGAGGATGTCGGTGGTTTCATAGGTATCTTTCCCCCAGAGGTGCTCCGCATGCTGCAGTTCCACTTGATCATCATCGATGACAAGAGCGACAGGAGTGTCGGACGCACCCACAAAAACGACGCCGTCATATCCCGCCATCTTCAATTTGGGGCTAAAATTTCCGCCAATAGCCGCTTCTCCCCAGATATTCGTAAGTGGAGATTTGCCGCAAATCGTAAATCGAGATGTGCCGGGAAAGTTCGTGCCAGTCAGGGGTCCTGTCATAACCATAAGGGGGTTTTCAGGAGAAAAAGGTTCGACAGCTGGTTCAAAACGATCCAGGAATAGAGCGGCTGCCAGGCCGCTTCCTCCAATAAATTTGTGAAGGAGTTCCTCAGGTACATTGAAATGTTCAATTTGACGGCTCTTGAGATCCACGTGTAGGAATTTGCCCGCATAGCCTCCCATGATACACCCCCGGTTGAAGTCAATGACTAGCTCAAAGAAGGGTTTCTTATTGAGCTTTAAAGGACATAGTTATTCAATTTAATGAATTCTAATTACAAATGTCAAAGCCCAAATTCCAAATGAATGTCAAATGACAAAATCCAAAACCTATACTGGCAAGCGGTAAGCCGTGAACAGTGAAAGGTTAGAGCCACTCACCATTTACTGCTTACTGTTTATTTATTCTGAGCTTGTCGAAGGACTGTTCACCGTTTACTTTGTTCTAGGGTATCGAGCCAGGTACATGATAAATGCTGAAAATGCCGCCAATAGGGCGAATAACGTAAAGGCCGTCATATAGCTTCCCTTCGTATCATAGACCCAACCCGCATATATAGGAGATAAAATTGAGAATGGGGTTTGAAAGGTCATCGAGGTCCCCTCGATTGCACCGTAGGCCTTCCGCCCGAAATACCTGCCTCTCATGATAATGAATAAAGGTCTTACTGCGCCTGTACCGAAACCCAATAAAATGAGTAAGGGGTACAACATGAATGTGTGTGGATAGATGAGAAAAGAGGCGATCCCCAGAGCTTGAAAAACATAGGCCCCTACAAGTAATAACCGCAAGTATTCATTGCGGGTACGATCGGCGATAAGACCACTCAGCAGGCTGGAAGGGATTGCGAAAAAAATCATCATTGCCATCAAACTGCCTGCAATTGTTGGATCGATCCCGAGATCAGTAATAAAGGGTATACAATGAATACTAAAACCGGCAAAAACGATCATTCCTGACGCATCAGCCACAATAAGCATCCAGTAAGCCAGGGTTTTCATGGCCTGTCCTAAGGTTCGCTCCTTCTCCTCAAAATCGACTTCATTTGAAGCACCAGCATCAGCCAATCGAACTTGTTTTGTTGTAGTGTCCACTCCGATCATAAGGCCATCAGTGTGCAGGCCATAGTATTCGGGGCGTTTTTGCTTTATTGTGACCCAGATGAAAGGCACGGTAATCCCCATAACACCCGCCCAAATGAGACAACTGGTTCGCCATCCCTGGGTCGTGATCATCCAGGTAATTATTGGCAGGCAGACTGCCGATACAATTGCGATAAGAATAAACCTTATTGACAATGCTCGACCTCTTTTCGTGATAAACCAGTCGGTCAGTGCCTTGTCGGGCGCAATGGTCAGGGCAAGTGAATTTCCCAGCCCCATGATCAAACCCCATGTGACATAATAGGCCCAAAGGGAATAGACCCGGGTCATTAAAACCAACCCGATTATCATGGAACCGAGACCTGTTAGCATAATCCACTTTGGTCCGAACCTGTCGCAAAGCCCCCCTACCAAGGGGGCCATGATACCAAATTGCAGGCTTCGAATGCCTGAAGCCCCGGAGGTGACTGCCCTGGAGAAGCCGAGTTCAGCACTCAGGGGTTTGAAAATGGCCGAAAACCCCCGGAGATGAAAAGCATGACCCAGGCCGGTCGTCATACCGGTCACCCATGTCATCCACCACCCCAGATATATAGGTTGTGACGTTTTCTCTTTAGCCAATGGAAATCCTTTCTATATGTCACCCGGTGTTACGCCTGCCGGGGTTCTACCAAAAAAGAAGACCTTATAAGGTAAGTGCCTTAAGGATGCATATTACTGCACTACAGGCGGGTGTTTTTGCCACACTTTTGTAGCTTTTTCAAAGGCATGGGCAAGTTGAAGCACACCGAAGTCATCGTTGTGTCTTCCAACGATCTGCATACCCACAGGCAAACCTTCAGGGGTAAATCCGCAAGGCACGGAGATAGCAGGCAGGCCTGTGACGGTGATATAGTAGCAACTTTTCATCCAATCGATGTAGGTGTCCATTTTGACACCGTCGATTTTTCTCACCCATCGCTGGTTGACGTCGAAGGGTGGGACCTGATTGACTGGACATATCATAAATTCATGGGTTTCCATAAATGTCCGCACACGTTGGTAGAGTTCTGTACGCTGCACTTCTACCCGACCAAGTTGCGGGCCCGTCAACTTTTGTCCCTGTTCGATATTCCAGATGACGGTGTCTTTGAGCAGTTCACGCTTGGTCTTCACCAACTCAGCAAAGTTCAGCTCAAAATGCCAGGCTCGCCAGGTCTTAAAAATGTCATCCGCATTGCTAAAATTCGGCTGACCTTCTTCCACGATGCAGCCTAAGTCATCGAACACATGGCGTTGGTTTTCCAACGCTTGTGTAACCCTCGGATCCACAGGCAATTCCCCCAGATCATTACTCCAGGCGATTCGCACCCCTTTAAAATCCCGGTCCAGAGACCCTGCGAATAAACTCCCCGGTTCGGAAATTGAAATAGGGGAACAGGGATCCGGACCCGCAATAGCACTTAGCATCAGGGCCGCGTCCTTTACAGTACGGGCTATGGGTCCTTGCACGGAGATGGGAAACCAGGCAACGAGACTTGGCCATATGGGTACCCGACCCGGGGAAGTGCGAAACCCAACAATGTTGCAGAAATTTCCCGGGTTGCGCAGGGAACCGCCCATGTCACTGCCATCGGCAATTGGAAGCATGCCGCAGGCTAACGCTACAGCAGCCCCTCCACTGCTTCCGCCGCAGGTTTTGGTAGTGTCATAAGGATTCAAGGTTTCTCCAAAGACCTCATTAAAAGTCTGGGAACCGGCTCCGAATTCAGGGGTGTTGGTCTTTCCAATAGTAATGGCTCCTGCTTTCTTAAGCCTTTCAACGATTAAGCCGTCATCTTCCGGGACAAAGTCCTTGAATATTGGTGACCCGAAAGTGGTGCGCATATCTTTGGTTGGAACCAGGTCCTTGTGAGCGACGGGAAGCCCATGTAATGGTCCTATATCCTTACCCTGCATTATGTCGTCATCAGCAGCATCAGCAAGGGCGAGCGCCTGCTCGGAGGGTATTCGGGTGACGATGGCATTGACAATGGGATCAACCCTTTCGATCCGGGTCAGATGAGCCTCCATCACCTCCCGGCAGGATAACTCCTTTGCCCGGATTCGCCGAACCATCTCTGTTGCCGTCATAAAACAAATTTCGGATTCTGACATGAACGCACCTATATGGGTGGGGAGTGATAACTATATCTATCTTTATTTAGCCTATGAATGATTCCAAGTCAATGAACACCCCTTACATGTGTAGTTTTATGGTGATCCTAATAAGGACCAAATATGTAAATAAAATGGATTCGAATGACAAATATCAAAGCTCAAATTCCAAATGAATGTCAAATGACAAATGCCAAAACAAATAATCACAAAACCACGAAATTTCGAAAGCACGAATCAGAATGATTTCTGAGTGCTGATCGTTGATCATTAATAATTATTCACCGTTCACTATTCACTGTTCACCGTTTACTTTTTTTTGAGACATTGGGATTTTGGATTTTATTTGACATTTGGATTTTGTCATTTGGGTTTTACTCCACCATTCCCTCAAGATCGCTCCCGAACTTGCAGCACAGAAGATTTAACAGGACAAATGAATGGGAACACCCGGGGTCAGGTCAAGGACAGGGCGATAAAGGTAAAAACGACCCCGGATATCACCAGACTTGCCACCCGAAAGGTCTGGCCGATAACCACCAGACGGGTGCCCAGTTTGGGTCCGAAGATGCCCATGTAGTATGGCATTTGATGCCTGAGAGCCCGTACCGGTGCGGCAATAATGTTTCCGATAAGCAGGGCCAAGACGGTCTGGAAAACGGTCAGCGCACCCGACTCAAGCATGGCGCCGGCCGCCGCGTAACCGGAGGTGAATTCCGCAACCAGGCTGAAAACCACCACGGACATGGCCTCAACCGGGATGAAGGCGACACTGATGCCTTGTGCAAGAATTTTTCTGAGCCAGAGGAAAAAGCCCATGTCTGAGATCAAAAGGATAATGACATAGACCGGCAGGATGATCATGATCATTCTTGTCAGACGAGATCTGAATTTTTTCGATGTTTCTCCCAAGAACCCCTTCCAATCCTTCTCTCTTTTCCCTTTTAATGGATAGTCCCCCACAGTTTTAGGGAGATGAAAATGTGTGTAGGTCAGTACAGCGATCAACCTCAGCAGGGCCGCGCCAAATGTAAGCAGGAGATAGAAAACCCCGGCTTTACCGACCAGGGGCAAGATAATGAAAAAGGTGGTGGGGAGATGAAGAAAGAAGGTTGGGAAGGTGTTTAGCAGAACAGCGATGGTGACCTCTCTCTGGTTCACAGAGCCGTCCTTATGAAACGACATCAGCATGGAAAGAGATGTCGTGCCCGAAAAAAAGGCCGTGGTGAACACGGCCCCTATCCGTTCCGGCAGATGCCCCCATCGCATGAAGGGACGGGCCATGACCGCCAGCCGATTCGTCCATCCCATGCCTTCGATCACCTGGGCAACAAAGAGACCGATCGAAATAAAAACTGTCAATCTTATGAGCGGCCAGATCAATCGTGTCCAGAGAATGACCGGATCTTGGAAAAGTTTTAAGGTGACAAGGGAATCAGTCAGCAGGGCGATGAGGGCACACGCCGTCAAGAGGGCCAAAAGAATATAAAGGATTAGAGAAGGCTTTCCTTTCATCCAGAATTCTTCTTTTTGATGATTAGGTGTGAGAGATAAGGGGGAAGGCTGTCGGGTCTTTCTTTAATATCCTGGCATACCATTTCGCCCTCCAACCCACACTTGGAGATGAGGACGGATCTGTCTGTCAGATCAAGTTCATGCAGTGTGTTAAAAATTTCTTTGTAATTGCGATAGACCTTTAGCATAACAACGGTGTCTGTACTATCGATTACTTTTTTGAGATTTTCAGAACCAAGAGCGCCTGAAATGACGGTGAATGATTCCTCTCCTTCGGCCAAAATCACACCCGCCGACGCCGATCCTGCCTGGTAGGAGGTAATGCCCGGAATAATCTTAATAGGAATCTCCTCCGTGGTTTCCCTGATCTTAGCCATTACATAACCAAAGGTGCTGTAAGTCAGGGGATCACCCAGAGTTATTAAGGCCGCATCTTGGCCTTTTTTTAATGTCTTAATAACGATCTCCGCGTTTTCTCGCCATGCGGCATCGAGGATACTCCTGTCCCGTGTCATGGGAAAGTTTAGCCTCTTTATGAGAACGCCTTCCTTTAAGTGGGGTGTGACGATCTTTTCAGCCAGGGAGTGGCTGTTTGTCGTTGAGGCGGCCGCGAATACCACATCCACCCCTTTCAATGTATTCATGGCTTTGAGGGTAATCAGATCCGGATCACCCGGTCCAACCCCAATGCCGAATAACGTTCCTATTTCCATAATTCCACTTCCTATTTAAAGTTTTTCTTCGTAAAAGTCTTGTTGCCGAGTATGAACGAGGCGCAGGGCGCAGGGATTTGATTTTTCTGCCTTGCGCCTTGAGCCTTATGCCTTGTACCTTTCTTTTACTTATACCTTGGACCTTTCTTTCATTTAGACAGGCGTTTTTCAGCAGCCTGCTAAAAACGATCTGGATGTAGAAATAGGGCCAACTCCTCAACCGCATCCACTGCGCGCGGTCCGGGACGAGAGTACGTCTGTTCGTCGACAAACAAGACCTTACCCTTCTTCACCGCGTCGAGGACCTGAAAATTGGATCTCGATGAAGGGTCCGAAGGGTTCTTATTCATTGGACCCTGCTGGATGATATAGGCCTCCGGATTACACTCAATCAGTGCTTCCATATTGATACGCATAAGCTTCTTTTTTTTCTTGACGCAATTGATGCCACCTGCCCGCTGAATGACATCGTTCACGATGGATGCCTGCCCTGCACCAAGCAGATTATGATAACGCACTTCAAAAAAAACTGATGGGCGATGGGAGATACCCTGGAGCTTAACTTCAACCCGGTTAAGCCTTGCTTCGAGTCTCCCGACAAGTTCTTCCGCTCCAACAGATGCACCCGTCAGACGCCCTATCCGTTCAATGACAGAAAAGAGTTCAGTAAAATTATTTGGACTAAAAACCGCCACAGGAATGCCTTCCTGTTGGATCTGTTGAACAACTAACATCGCCTCCTTCCGACCCATGGATTGGATGACCAAATCCGGTTTCAGGCCGAGGACTATTTCAATATTTGGTCGCAGATGGGTCCCTACGGAGGGTTTGGACAGAATCGAAGCAGGAAGTTTGTCCGCCTTGGTCCTTCCTACGATCCTGTCCTCCAAACCCACCGCCGCTAGAATCTCGTTATAGGCCCCATAAAGGGCAATAATCCGCTTCGCGGGAGAGGGTAAAGAGACCTGTTTCCCGGAGTCATCAGTGATCTCTATCCCCCATGAGCGTGGATTCCATACTCCCGTGAGCCCGATGATCAGCATGATCAATCCGATCTTCCGGACCTGGAACGAAATGGGCCTGCGGGCTTCCCGTGACCGGGTGCTTTGAGACCCTGACATCCGTCTCATAGATTTTTGACAGATTTTTGTCGGTGAATGTTTCATCGGTTGGTCCATCTAGAACGATCCTCCCATCCTTTAAAAAAATAAGTCTCTTGCAATATAACGCGGCCAGGTTTAAATCGTGCATGGCACACAAAAGGGTCGTACCCTGAGCATTTTTTCTCTTCAAAAGGTCAAAGATCTGTATTTTTTTAGCCACATCCAAATTGGAGGTGGCCTCGTCCAAAAGAAGAATGCCGGTCTCCTGTGCCAGAGCCCTTGCAATAATCACTCTTTGGGCTTCCCCTCCCGAGACCTCCGTGACCATACGTTGAGCGAACTGAATGGTGTCCGTCTGCTCCATCGCATCCAGCGCCTTGTTCATATCCCCCTCGGCGTACCCTCCCCATCGAGAAAGATAGGGATAACGCCCCATGAGAACAACCGAAAGGCACTTAAAAGGAAACGTGAATTCCGACTTCTGTGGCACGGAAGCCATCTGCCTTGCCCGCCAGCGGGCCGTGGTCCTGGCGATTTCTTCTCCGTCCACCTTGATATTCCCTGAACGGTAGGACAGAACTCCGGAAAGGGCGAGTATCAAGGTTGACTTCCCACTCCCATTGGGACCCAGAATGCCGACCAGTTCCCCAGCCTCTAATTGAAGGTCGATCCCCTTCAGGACTTCCCGCTTGCCGTAACCGCATGAGAGGGCTTTCATCTCAATCATAGACCGGTGCCCACCTTCCTACGCTTCAGCAAAAAACAAAAAAATGGGCCTCCCATGAGGGCCGTCACCACACCGACAGGGAGTTCTTCTCCCCCAGGCAAGAGGATCCGGGCCAATACATCCGACCACAGAAGCGCCAGTCCACCCAATAGGGCCGAAAGTATCAAGAGTCTCCTGTGCTCAGCACCGACCGTCATCCGGACCAAATGTGGCATCACGAGACCTATGAAACCTATGACTCCGGATACGGACACGGCCCCGGCAGTCAGAAGACTCGCCCCGATCATGAGTCGCAATCGAATCCGATCAGAATGGACACCCATTTGCCTGGCCTGAGTATCGCCCATGGCGAGGATGTCGAGTTCGCGCGAATAAAACCAGATGATGACGAGGCCCGCTATTATGTAAGGCAGCACAAAGGCCACATGACTCCACGACCTGCCTTGAAAGCTCCCCATTACCCAAAAGACAATACTCGCAACCGACTCTTCATTCAGGGACTTTATCAGAGAAATAAGAGCCGAAAGAAAAGTGGCCACCACGATACCCGCCAGAATCATGGTGTCGCGCCTCACTTGCCCATTGATCCGTCCGAGGGCAATGACTGCAAAAAGGGCAGCCAGTGCCCCGGCCAGGGCTCCGAGAGGGAGGAGTCCTAATCCTAAAAACGTCGTTGAACCGAGCCCTAAAAAGAGAGCCAAAGAAGCACCAAAGGCTGCCCCCGTGGATACACCGAGCGTAAAAGGATCTGCGAGGGGATTCCTCAATATCCCCTGAAAAACAGTTCCAGCCACCGCCAGGGCCATGCCGACCAGCATGGACAAGCAGATCCGGCTGAGACGGATGTTGAAGACCACCACGACCGATGTGGCATCGAGGCCAGGATCCAGATTGAATCCCAAACCCGCCAGGATGGATTTCCCCACGTCTACAACCGAAATATCAAGACGCCCAAACAGGCTGGCGAGGAAGAGTGAAAGAATCGCCCCAACAATCAGCAGGGCCAACAGAAAACTGAATTTCCTCTTCGCCCTCGCGTCTAATTGCGAGATCTCATTCCGGGTATGTTCAATATGGGTCATTCTCCTCTACACTTAGAATTTTTTTTTAGGTTCTTCTCCTAAATAATTGGGAGAAAAGCTGCCTGGATTCACTAAATAGAACCGCAGAATATTGAACAAGGAATTGAACCCGCCACAAATACGGCGGGTAAATATCGAAGGGTAAAAAAAACTTCATAATTCGACATTCTCTCCGAGGCGTAGGCTCTACGAGCCGGAGGCCTTGTTCGATATTCGATATTCGTTTTTAAATTCACTCGACCCCTCGACCCCTTGAGTCCTTGAGTCCTTCTTTCATTACTTAAAAGTGGCCAATACCGTTCTCAGGTGGTCCACCCATATTTCCACAACATTGTCATATTCTGCCGTCCCTTTAAGGATCGGGATACATTCAATGCCGATTTTGGTGAGAATGGAGACCCAGGATCCCTCACCATTCCCCGCCATGTCCTTACGAGCATGGTCTCCCGCAACCGACATGAGCGGCATCAAATAGGCCTTCTTTATTTTCTTCTCGAGCAGCATCTTCTTGATG
>JAQYVK010000433.1 GCA_030145585.1 Desulfatiglandales bacterium
AACCACATCAGATATATAGGCCTGCTCGGCAAGTACCGGCAGAGACCATTGTAAGGTAACCAAAAGGACGATGATGAGAAGACCTGTTTTTTTCTTTTTCATCAATCAGATTGCTTTCAATAGAACCGAATTCGATTTAACATGACACGTCCAGCAATACCCTAATTGAGCGCAAACAAAATCGAGAAAGACTTTTATAAAAACAAATCAAACGCTTTTCACAGTTTTTTGTACCTAATATATATCTACCATAATGAGGAGTTATAAAAGTTCTTTTTTTTCTCAATTTTTGTCTACGCCTACAAGGTAGGTGAACCTCCGGGAAAGCGGCTGTTCGGCTGAAAAAGATTTTCAGCAGAACAGCAGGATACACCCTATCTCCGGCTCTTGTGTACACAAGAGCATGCCAAAGGCTTGCAGTAGGTGGCTGCTGCGAAGCAGCAGCATACGGCATTCGCCCTTGGACGCCTTGGATCTCCCCGGGGATCCGGGATCAGATGAGGGGCATCCTCAACTTTCGCTCAAGCAGGGTAATAGTCTCGCGGTGAGCCGGATCCATTTTCCCTTTTCACAAGACCTGCTTGATGCCTTTGATTGCCTGTTTGATGCGATGGGGATTTTCCACCAGGGCAAATCTAACGTAATCATCGCCATATTCGCCGAAACCTACCCCAGGTGAGACAGCGACCTTTGCGTCTCTGATGAGCATCTTAGAGAATTCAACGGAGCCCATCTTAGCGTGTTGCTCGGGAATTTTTGCCCATACGAACATCGTCGCCTTTGGTTTTTCAATGGCCCAGCCGACCCTGTTCAAACCATCCACGAGCGCATCTCGCCTTTCACGGTAGATCTCCACGATTTCCTTCACACAATCGTCGGGACCATTGAGGGCTATGATGGCCGCTATCTGGATGGGCTGAAACATCCCGTAATCCAGATAACTTTTTATTCGTTTCAACGCACCTATGAGACGGGGATTTCCAACACAAAAGCCGACCCGCCATCCAGGCATAGAGTAACTTTTTGAAAGACTAAAAAACTCGACACCGATGTCCTTAGCCCCTGGAATCTGAAGAAAGCTAGGTGGTTCATAGCCGTCGAAGACCAGATCCGCGTAAGCAAAATCGTGTATCACGAGGATCCCGTGTTCTTTGGCGAATTCGACGATTTTTTCAAAAAAACCCCTGTCGACTACCCCGGTTGTAGGATTATGGGGATAGGAAACGATAAGCATTTTGGGGTTCGGCCAGGTTTGTTTTGTTGCGGTGAGCAGGTCCTCAAAAAAATCTCTGTCAGGTCCGATAGGGATGCTTCGGAGATCTCCACCAGCGATAATCACCGAGTAGGGATGGATCGGATAGGTGGGATTTGGGGCAAAGACGACATCACCCGGGCTCACAGAGGCCAGTACAAGATGGGATAAACCCTCCTTGGCTCCGATGGTGGCTATCGCTTCTTCATCAGGATCGATTTCCACGTCAAACCGTCTTTTATACCAATCGGCTATGGCCACTCTCAATTTGGTAATTCCGGCCGACGCGGAGTATCTGTGATTGCGACCTTTTCTCGCGGCCTCAATCAATTTGGACACGATATGTTTTGGTGTCGGGATATCGGGATTCCCCATACCCAGATCGATGATGTCCTCACCTTTTTGTCTCAACTCCATTTTCAGGCTGTCCACAGTTTGAAAGATGTACGGAGGCAAACGACTCATTCTCCTGAAATCTTGCATAATCCAACTCTCCTTTAACACGAATATTCTGAAACAATTTGAAATGAGATTACGTGAAAAAGCCAATCCCCGCACTGAGCATGGGGATGATTAGCATTTGAGGGTATGAATTGGGCTATTCACATTCGTGAATAGCTCCCACATTCCTATTGGCTTTTTCAGGCCGTCCGGCTGAAAAAGCCTTCAGCAGGACGGCAGTAGAACCCCGACCTTTGGTCGGGGTTCTACTCTTTTACATCAAACACAAGCGTTCGTCAAACCCTGGAGTTTTTTGATAAGTTCCAGCAGGAGGTTAAAAACCTATTGCCTTAAAAATCCAGTGGTGTGGACAAGACAGACTCCACAACACGTTTTAGTGGGAGATTTTGGGGGGATGAGAGTTCAGGATCGGCCTCTACCAAGCGTTGTGCCTCAATTTTCGCCTTTGAGAGGAGGTCCCAATCTCGCATGATATCCATGTAGTCTAATTCTCCTACACCCGCCTGTCTCATGCCGGTCAATTCACCCTGCCCCCGAAGCTCGAGGTCCCTTTGTGCGATTTTGAATCCGTCTTGGTTCTCAACCAGAGTCTGCAACCTGGATATGGACTCCTCAGGGATCTTTTCGGGCAGAATTAAGAAACAGATCGCTCGATCCGATCCTCTACCAACCCGACCCCTCAATTGGTGAAGCTGGGCCAATCCAAAACGTTCAGGGTGCTCAATGACCATGACCGTGGCTTTCGGCACATCAACGCCCACCTCGATGACGGTGGTCCCAACCAGGATGTCGATGGGTCCGTGACGAAACTGATCCATGACTTTTTCTTTTTCATCAGGAGGTAATCTGCCGTGGATCAAGCCTATTTGGAATCGAGGTTTAAATATATTTTTCAATTTTTCAGCCATCCCCAGGGCACTTTTTAGATCCCTATCCTCTGATTCATCAATAACGGGGCAAATGACAAAGGCCTTTTGCCCCAAGGTAAGTTTCTGCTCCAGAACTTCCATCACATTCCTCTTTTGGTCCTTTGTCACCAATTGTGTGATTGTAGGCTTGCGCCCCTTAGGATAGGTTTTTATGGTGGATATATCCATGTCGCCAAAAACGGTTATGGCCATGGTTCTGGGAATGGGTGTGGCCGTCATGATCAGTTGGTGGGGATTTTGGCCTTTTTGGTCCATCAGGGCACGTTCTCTGACACCGAATCGGTGCTGCTCATCAATAATGACAAATCCCAAATTGGCGAATGAGATTTTTTCTTGAATCAGAGATTGGGTCCCAATAATTACGTTATACTCTCCGGCCTCAATTTTTTTGTATATCTTACGGCGCTCAGCTGTCTTTAATCGTCCTGTCAGCAGGGCAGGTCGAAAGCCCATTGCATCTGAAAGACCCGAAAAGTATTCAAAGTGCTGATTTGCCAGGACTTGGGTTGGGACCATGACCGCCACCTGAAAGTTATTACGGGCGGCGAGGTAAGCGGCCACGACTGCAACGACCGTCTTGCCGCATGCCACATCTCCAAGGAGCAAACGGTTCATGGGCCTTCCGCTGGTTAGATCTTTCACCACGTCTTTAATGACTCTTACTTGATCCGGAGTCAGTTTGAAGGGGAAAAAATTTTCCAGATCCTTCATTAAGCCTGTTGATACGTCATAGATGTCGCCGGATCTTCGCGACCTGGATTTTTTTCTGAAAGCGATGATTAACATAACCAGAAAAAAACGGTCGAAATTAAGCCTTTTATGAAAAGGGGTATCGAATTGGGCCAGACGGTGCGCGGCAATTTTTTGGGGGGGAAAGTGCACGTATTTTATTGCTTTGGCAAGGTCCGGTAGGCCAAGCCTTCGGGTAATTTCCCTTGGAATGGGATCGATGATGGCTGTGAGATAACACTCCAAGGCACTCCTGATCATTGTCCGCATCATATTGGCCGAAATCCCTTCAATAGCGGAATAGACAGGATAGTAACCGAGGGTTTCAGCTGTCGCGCCCTTGTCTATCAGGGTAATGTCGGGATGAATCATTTGCCTCACGCCTCGGTTACGCCTGATAACCCCGTATGCCAAAAGTTCCGTAGCAGGGAGGGCCAATTTGCTCATGTGGGGTTTCCTAAACTGGAACCACAGGAGTTCCAGGTTATTTTCTTCTCCCCTTAATTGTATCTTAAATAACCGTTTTCGACTCTGGAAAAACCTCTCCTCTCCTCCTCGAATAACCTTCCCTTTCACCAAGAGAGGCAACCCCTCTTCGGCATCATGGATAGGGGTTATTCTGGTCCGGTCTTGGTAACGAATGGGGGTAAACAATAAGAGGTCAAGAATGGTATGGAGTCCTTTTCTGGCCATCATATCGGCCCTCTTGGCTCCAACCCCTTTCAGGCTAGTCACGGGTAGTGTGAGGTTCTGAATCTGTCTGAGATGCTCATCTCTTTTACGAGGCATAATAAAAAAAAGGTCTGCGGTATACGGTATAAGGTTTACGGTTTAATAAAAGGTGCACGGTTCACGGTAAATAAAATCGGTATAGGGTGTAAGGTTAAAGGTTCACGGGATCTTGAGTTCATTAATACCTTATACCGTGGACCTTGTACCACTCGATATCATGCTTGGTTCCAGGTTCTGGCTCCTTGCTTTTATTTAACTAAATCATCTCAATCCTGCCACCCATGTACCCCGATCAAATCAACAAAACGGCAGCCTCCGAGATTTTCTTTCTTGTAATCCTTCTTTCTTTTGGTGACTTTAATCAATTCCTGGCTATATTTGTCGCCAATCGGGATGAGCAATCTTCCCCCAATAGCCAGTTGATCCAGCAAG
>JAQYVK010000434.1 GCA_030145585.1 Desulfatiglandales bacterium
CTTCAGATCGGCGTAAACCTGGCCAACGACTATTTTGATTACATTAAGGGCATCGATACTTCCGAACGATTGGGACCGATTCGCGTGACCTACAGTGGTCTGATTCCAGCACCCCATGTTAAGTGGGCCATGGGGATCACATTTGGTCTTGTTGCGGTGATTGGTATCTATCTGGTTACCGTAGGGGGTTGGCCCATCCTGACGGTGGGGATCGCATCGATCCTGGCGGCTCTCGCTTACAGCGGAGGACCTTTCCCTCTCGCCTCACATGGTCTTGGTGATCTTTTTGTCTTTATCTTCTTCGGGCTTGTAGCGGTTTGCGGGACCTATTATGTACAGGCGCTCCAGCTAAACATAATCGTCCTGTATGCAGCGGTTCCGGTCGGGTTGTTGATTACGGCCATATTAGTGGTCAATAATCTGAGAGATATCATGACCGATCGGAGTGTCGGCAAGAACACCCTTGCCGTAAGGATTGGGGAACGTGGTGCCAGAATCGAATTTGTTCTACTACTCGCCGGGGCCTATGCGGTACCCGTCATCCTCGTCATTGCAGGCAGGGTTTCAATCTTTGCTCTCCTGCCTCTGGTCTCCCTGCCTATGGCTATATCTCTGAGCCGCACAGTATGCCGGAAAGAGGGCCGAGTGCTGAACAAGGGCCTTGCCGGAACGGCCCGTCTGTCCCTAATCTTTAGCCTGTTGTTCTCTATAGGTTTGATATTTTCTTGAAAGGGAGCATAAAGTGCTTATCTGCGGCAAATGCTAAGTGGAAATTTGCTCAAATTAGACCCATCGATTTTGTCATAATATTTCATTTGACACTGGCATTATGACATCATGAAGTGGACTTTGTCATCGAGGTGGGCCTCTCGTAACTCGTAATTATTCAATAGTGATTACTGGGTAACCCCAAACCAAAAAATGGGGAACCAATACTCATTTAGTTAAGCCCGACCCGATTCACATTTACATATATCAAATGTCAAGACCTGATACCGTTTTTACTTTAAGGGGCGATTATACGTTGATTTTATAATGTTTTTCGGGCATATTTGAATGAGTATTATCCTGATAATTGTATTTAAGTAAGAAAGGAAAATGGGATGTCTCCCAGGCGTCTGATTCCAGATAATCCGTTGGATTTCATTCAACGATGTGTAAACGAGCAAAGGATATTTTGGACTTATCATGTGAATATGAGAATGAAAGGAAGATTTATTCATAGACAGATCATTCTTGATTCTATTCAACATTATGAGATCATTGAAGAATACCCCGATGATAAATATTCCCCGAGTTATCTGGTGCTTTCGAAATATCAGGATAAGGTTTTTCACGTGCTATTTGCGGTCGATGTTGAAGAAAAAAATGTACGTATAATCACTGCCTATTATCCAAGCCTTAATGAGTGGGAGGAAGGCTATAAAACCAGGAGGAAATAATTATGAAATGTCACGTATGTGGTTCAAAACTTAAAGCAATTACGACAGACCTTCCTTTCAAAGCCAATGAAACCAGTATCGTAATTATGAAGAATTTGCCTTTATTTCAGTGCGAAAGTTGTAGTGAATACTTGTTGGAAGATCCTGTGTTGAAACGAGTTGAGGGAATTATTCAAAATGTGGATAATGCCGCGGAATTAGAAGTAATCAAGTATGCTGCATAAATCCTAACATTGCAAAAATCGGAGATGCTCCTGATCCAAGGCGTCATAGGCTGAGCCTCTGAATCTTTTTCATCGGTTCCATAAGGTTTTTACCCTATTTAGCCCGTCATAGTTGGCCCACCGCTGGTGGGCAGACGACGGCGGTGGGATTCCGCAAGAAGATAATCATGAAGAAAAGTCTATTCAGATAGTGGATTAGGCACTAACCTACTTTTAGGGACTTTAGCCTTTAAGCAATTTCTGCACGAAGTCCCCCAAAATGCCCTGCATGAACAATGGAGCCAGTGATGTCGGTTGCTCGCCGAAATAGATGGATAACTTTGTGTTATCTTTTATGTTTCTCCATTTTGCTCACTTATGGAGCTTGTGCCTGTCTGGCCCAAGCTCAAACTCAGCCTCAAAACCCGCTCGCCGAAAAGAACGTCCTCATCCTGAATGCTTTCGAATCCAACATACCCTCTTTCGAAAAAACCAATCAAGGCCTGTCAGCCGCGCTGCGATCCGGTGGGATCGACATCAGAAACCAGTTCTATGAGCACCTGGACTTGGTGCGTAATCCCGGCCCCGAATACAGGAAGCATATGGTGGCACTGATGCGACGGCGCTATGTCCAGCGTAAGATCGACTTCATCATCACGCTGTTCCCTGAGGCCTTGAGGTTCCTACTTGACGATGGTCAGGCGATCTTCCCCGATGCCCCCGTCCTGGCCCTCTACTTGCCGGAAGGCTTTGAACTGCCGAAGACAAAGCGCCAAATCATTCCTCATTTAATTATACCGGATCTCAAGCGAACGCTCGAGATCGCGTTAAACCTAGTCCCCAAGGTAAAGCGTGTTTATGTGGTAAGCGGAACGCACCCATTGGATAGATGGTTGGACGATAAGGCACGCCAGGATTTCCAGAAATGGGAAGGTCGGTTAAAATTTCGCTACTTGAGAGATCTGCCTATTGAGGAAATCCTAGCCACGGTATCCGGCGCTCCTTCCGATAACATCGTCTTAATCACAGCCTTCAGCCAAGACAGGACCGGAAAATATCAAACCACGGTGGAAGTAGGCCGTGAGCTCGCCCGGGTCTCCGAGGCGCCGGTTTTCGGATTCTTAGACACCCTGCTCGGCGGCGGTATCGTGGGAGGCTCTATGATCAGTTTCGAGTTCATCGGTACAAAGGCGGGCGAAATGGCGTTGGATATCCTCAGAGGAACCCGGTACGCGGAGAATATCCCCATTGTCCTGGAGGTACCTCAATTGGACACGTTCGACTGGCGTCAGCTCAAGCACTGGAACTTGAGCGAGTCAGCTTTGCCAACGGGGAGTATCATTATAAACAGGGAGTTCAGCCTTTGGGATCTGAAGTATTATGGCATCGGAGCCCTGGCTTTTATCCTGGCTCAGTCACTCCTGATCGCCGGGTTGCTAGTACAGAAGCGTCGCAGGAGATCGGCCGAGGAGTCGCTCCGGCAGAAATCGGAGGAACTAGATCAATTCTTCAATGTTTCCCTCGACTTGTTGTGCATTGCGAACACCGACGGGTACTTTCTGCTCCTGAACCAGACCTGGGAAAGGACGCTTGGTTACAGCAGGGAAGAACTCATGGCGAAGCGGTTCCTCGACTTCGTGCACCCTGACGATTTGGTGAAGACTCAGGACGCGGTTTCCTCTCTGGCGTCCCAGCAGAAAGTGATCTATTTCGAAAACCGCTACCGCTGCAAAGACGGCACGTACCGCTGGCTGGAATGGAGTTCAGCCCCGGCCGGAAACCTGATCTATGCGTCTGCACGTGACATCACAGAGCGCCTGAAGGCCGAGGCCGAGGCCCGGCAGCACAGGGAAGAGCTAGCTCATGTGACCCGGATCGCCACAATGGGGGAATTGACCACATCGTTGGCTCACGAGATCAACCAACCTCTCACGGCAATTGAGAGCAACGCTGAGGCAGCCAAGCGATTTCTTTCCCAAGATGCTCCCGATATCAGTGAAGTGGGCCAGATTCTGGAAGACATCATCCGGGACGACAGGCGGGCGAGCGACGTTATTCGCAAAGTCCGGGATCTTGTGAGAAAGGAAAAGCCCCGAGAGGAATACCTTGAAATCAACAAATCGATTCAAGAAGTCGTTGCGATCATCTGGGACGAGTCTCTTCTCCAGGGATTGTCGATTATCATGGAATTGAGCCCGGAAATGAAGGAGATTCACGCGGACCGTATCCAACTCCAGCAAGTGATCTTGAACCTGATTCTAAACAGTGCCGCTGCCTTGAGAAATGCTCCACAGGCTCAACGGAAGATCATCGTGAGAACCGCAATGCAGGACGACCGGAACGTAAAGGTGTCTGTGACGGATTTTGGGACCGGCATAGACGAAAACAATATTAAGCACCTTTTTGAGCCCTTTTACACCACAAAACCCAAGGGGTTGGGCATGGGGCTTTCCATCAGCCAAACGATCATCCAGGCCCATGGCGGGACCATAGAGGCTTCGAACAACCCGGAAGGGGGCGCCACCTTTTCCTTTACGCTGCCGGTACAGCAGGGAGATGCGTCGTGACAGAGGAAAAGCCTGTTGTCTACGTGGTCGATGACGACCCATCCGTGCGAAAGGCCCTGGAGCGTTCACTTAGCTCGGCAGGTCACGAAGCGAAAACCTTTGCATCGGCGGCTGAATTTCTGGATTTCACCTGTCCCGATACGCCAGGGTGTCTCATTCTCGACATCAAGATGCCGGGATTGAACGGTCTCGAACTCCAGGACCGTCTGGCCGAAAAGAATTTTACTTTTCCCATCATTTTCATGACCGGCCACGGGACAGTCCCCGCGAGCGTCAAGGCGTTTAAGGCCGGCGCTATGGATTTCCTCCAAAAGCCCTTCAAAGACAGGGAACTCCTAAACGCGGTTTCCACCGGGATTGAGAAGCACCGACGCCAGCGGAAGGAGCATAAGAAAATGGAAATCCTCCGCGCCCGGCTGGATACCCTCACCCCACGAGAACGCGAGGTTTTTGAGCTGGTTGTCAGCGGTATGCTGAACAAGCAGGTTGCCTTCGATCTAGAGATTACCGAAAGAACCATCAAAGCACACAGGGCCCGTGTGATGGAAAAGATGGGTGCCCAATCCCTTCAAGAACTCGTTCGCTTTGCCGAAAGGCTCGGGATCCGTTCTTCAACGGCCTGATCCTCCCTATTGTACCAAAGTACAATATCTTTTCTATTTTAAATCCTTTATATGAATATCACACCGCGGCTATTTTATAGAAATTTGGCCAACCTTAACTCTAACCATTATCAAGAAAAGGAGAAAGTCATGAAAAAGAGAAGCAAAGTTTCGCGTGTTATTAGTGAGGTTTTTGTCTGTTTGTTGATTGTTGGGCTATTCGCAGCCCTGCCCGCGTCGGCGACGGCGGCCGATATGGAAGAGGAAAAAATGCTGGTCGATAAGGCGCTCACGACCTTCAACCGTTTTATTGTGGACAAGGACATGGGTTATATCAAAGCCCACTTAAAGGATAGCAAGGGTATCCTCATCATTCCTTCATTGGTAAAGGGAGGCTTTATTTTTGGAGGTTCCGGTGGCCATGGGGTCTTTCTGGCGCGGGATGCAAAAACGGGTGAATGGTCCGAACCGGCCTTTTATACCATAGGGGCGGTGAGCTTTGGCCTTTTAGCCGGCATGCAGGATTCCGAAGTGATTCTCCAGGTCCGCACAGAAAGGGGTCTGGAGTCGTTGTATACATCCTCTTTCAAACTTGGGGGTGATGTCTCAATAGCAACCGGACCGGTGGGCATCGGTACGTCCGCAAGAGGGGTGACCGCGGATATGTTGTCCTTCGCCATTTCAAAAGGGGCCTATGCGGGCCTCTCCCTGGACGGATCCGTTATCGGGACGAGGGACAAGGCGAACCATGCCTATTATGGTGAGGCGGTAAGGCCGGTGGACATCATTGTGGCCCACAAGGTCAAAAACCCTCAAGCCGATAAGCTCCGAGGCGCCGTGGCCAAAGCCGAAAAATCTAAGTAACCGGATTTGAAAAATCCCGGCGATTCCAGGCCCGGCCCGGGATGCTGTAGGTTTATCAGTGTATCCAACGGCCGGCGGTGGAGTTTGCGGTTATGCAATTTACACCGCCGGCCGTTCGCGCTGCAGAGCAGCGAGAACGGGAGTAAATATTATGAAAGCTCGAACAATTTTGGTGCATTCATTTTTAGGGATGACGCTTTTATTTTTTACGGTCCAATGTGTAACACAGGCAGAAAATATGGGACAAGTTCGGTCACAGCCGAAAGGCGAAAATGAGATGACCATCCAGAGGCTCCAAGAAAATTGGCAGGATTACATCATTTATAAGGATGGCCCCTTTGGGGGCGTACCGATAGCCATCATGTTTGATCCCAAAAACGACGATAAGACCCTGGCAACCCATCGGTGGGACGAGATAAAGGATAAAAAAACTTTGTCGGACGCTGTCGGCTGGATCAAGACCAAGACAGGGCAGGAGATTCCACGCGTATCCAGGATCATGGGGCCGAATGACCAATTATTCGGGTATGTATATACCTATAATGAGCAAATTCCCCTTCATGTGATCAACGACAAGAAAATATTTGTGGACGACATTGTCAATTAATAGGCGTGGCAGACAAAGTGAAATTGTTGGTCAACAATACGAATCGTTTTTTTCCCATAATCGAAGTATCAAATAGGTCGTAAATTATTTACCTGGAGAAGCTTTCTTCGCAT
>JAQYVK010000435.1 GCA_030145585.1 Desulfatiglandales bacterium
GAACGAAGCCTATTGTGGGTCCTGCGAACCGATCTGGGCCTAACAGGTACCAAATACGGGTGCGGGGAGGGGCTGTGCGGTGCTTGTGTGGTTCATGTTGACGGTGATGCTGAGCTCTCCTGTCAGACAACGGTCGGTGGGGTGGAGGGAAAAGAGGTGACGACAATTGAAGGGTTGGCCAAAAACGGAAAACTTCATCCTATACAGAAAGCCTTCATCGCACATGATGCGCTCCAGTGTGGATTTTGTACGCCTGGGATGATCATGAAAGCCCACAGTTTATTATCGGAATCACCTGAACCAGACCGGGAAGAGATCATCCAGGAAATGGATGAGAACCTGTGCCGTTGCGGGGCACATGTCCGTATTGTAGAGGCGATCCAGACCGCGGCAAAAGAAATGAAAGGAGGGGCATAAACGTGGGAAAAGAACCATATGGTGATAAAGAGCATCATTCCGCATCCTCCTTGCCTGTCAATCGAAGAGAGTTCCTCAAGAAGATTGGTGTCTTGGGTGGCGGTATCCTCGTCTATTTCCAAGTGGGTGATCCCGCAGCATGGGCCCAGAGGAGAAGGGAGGAGGATTTCAATGCCTTTTTGAGAATCGGCACGGACGGGAACGTGACCTGTCTTACGGGAAAAATTGAAATGGGGCAAGGGGTTGTGACCTCTTTACCACAGATGCTGGCGGAAGAACTGGATGTAGCTTATGACTCTGTGGATATTATCATGGGCGACACGGATCTCTGTCCATGGGATATGGGAACCTTCGGATCCATGACAACACGTTTCTTTGGTCCAGCTCTTCTAGATGCGGCCCGTGAAGCAAGGGGGGTGTTAATGGAGTTGGCTGCTGATTACCTCAAGGTCCCGGTCGATCGTCTTCAAACAAAAGATGGGGTCGTCTTTGAAAAGGCCCAAACCAAGAGGCGGGTGACTTACGGCCAACTCACAAAAGGGAAAATAATTGAAAGACGCTTGAAACAAAAGCCTCCTTCGAAGAGACCATCGGAGTATAAGGTCATGGGTAAACCCCAACTGCGCCGAGACGCAGAGGAGAAGGTCACCGGTAAAGCCCAATATGCGGGGGACATTCACCTCCCCGGCATGCTGTATGCGAACATATTGAGACCCCCTGCTCATGGATCGAGACTGAAGGGCGTGGACACCACTGATGCCGAAAAAATGACAGGTGTCCGAGTTATCCGAGATGGTAATTTCATCGCCGTTCTCCACGAACACCCGGACGAGGCAGAAAAGGCCTTATCCAAAATCAAAGCTCAATTCCTGGTGCCGAAGACAGGTATCGACGACAAGAACATCTTTGATCACCTCATGAAAAAAACACCCCATCCGAGCATCGCCTCGAGTGGCGGAGACCTGAAAACAGGGGAGGAACGTGCCACTACGATTATAGAAGAGACCTATTTGAACAGCTACGTGTCCCATGCCCCCATCGAGACACGAACGGCTGTTGCCAAAGTAGAGGGCAATAAGGCAACGGTCTGGGCTTCCACCCAGGGGCCCTTCCGGGTTCAAAGTCAGGTTGCCAGGGGACTGAACATCCCGAGTGAAAATGTCCGCGTCATCACACCTTTCGTAGGAGGGGGTTTCGGGGGGAAGACCAGTGCACCTCAGGCTGTCGAAGCTGCGCGCTTGTCCAAGTTGACGGGACGACCCGTCCAGGTCGCCTGGAGCCGTAAAGAAGAATTCTTTTATGATTCCTTTAGACCGGCCGCTATTGTCAAAATAAAGTCAGGTCTCAACGACGCAGGGGATATCGTCCTATGGGATTATCATGTCTATTACGCCGGTCAAAGGGGTGCTGATCAAATTTATGAGATACCCCATCACCGTGAAGCAGTCTACGGGGGATGGGGGGGAAGGCATGGAGCCAGCCCCGGTCACCCATTCGCCGTAGGTCCTTGGCGAGCTCCTGCAGCCAACACCAATACCTATGCCCGGGACCTGCATCTGAATATCATGGCCGCCAAAGCGGGCATCGATCCCCTCGAATTCCGTCTGAGACATCTTAGGGATAAACGAATGATTGGTGTTCTGAAAGCGGCATCCAAAAAATTCGGCTGGAAACCATCCAAGACACCCAGTGGTCAGGGTTATGGTATCGCCTGCGGCATCGATGCGGGGACTTACGTCGCTTTTATGGCGGAAGTCGATGTAGACAAGGGGAAAGGAACCGTTGAGGTCAAGCGGGTCGTATGCGCTCAAGACATGGGCTTTGTTGTGAATCCGGAAGGTGCCAAGATCCAGATGGAGGGCTGCATGACCATGGGGTTGGGGTATGCGCTGACGGAAGAGATACATTTCAAAGATGGCGAAATCTTTGATACCAATTTCAATACCTATGACATTCCGCTCTTTTCATGGCTACCGAAAATCGAAACAGTAATCGTGGACAACCCGGACCTTTCACCCCAGGGCGGCGGGGAACCGGCCATCAGCGGCATGGGGGGTGTCCTGGCTACAGCCATATATGATGCCACCGGAGCCAAACTTTTCCAACTCCCCATGACGCCGACGAGAGTCAAAGAAGCGATGAAGCACGCCCAAGTGCTTTAACAAGAGAAATAATCAATGAGGGGCAGGGCTTAGTGAATGTAGATGGAAGTTACATCGAGATCTCGCCTATGAAACCCTTTCCCATACGGTGAGCTGAGACAGGGTGTGCTGAAATTTTCTTCCTGTTTCACGAATTACAAACTCAATATCCCTCGGTTCATCAATCATTCTAAAATGGGCCCCAAGCAGGTCTCGTAGCCCTTCGAGGGTTGTGTAGGGTTCACCATCCTTTCGAATACCCCCAACCCAGTTTTCTTTATTGGTAAACTCTTCCAACCATGTATAGGGTGAAGCGAGCACCAGCACACCCCCTTTATTGAGCCTTTCGTGAATGGTGGTGAGAAATTTTTTGGGATCATATAGACGGTCAATCAGATTGGCCGCTAATATCAAATCATAATGACTGAACTGGGGCTTCAGGTTGGTCGCATCGGCCTGGAAAAACTCGATACGATCCTTGACGTGTTCCAATCCAAAATCTGTCAGCTGTTTTTCATGGTAGGAAACGATGTCACCTTCTTCTACCAGTGCGTAACGGGTCACGCCCTTTTCCTGCAACTGGAAAGCAATGCGAATAAAGCGGGCCGAGAAATCCAAACCATTGACAAAATCAAAGTTTTTGGCCAGTTCAAAGGTCGCTCTCCCCACCGCGCATCCCAAATCGAGGGCTCTTTTCCTCGGACGGTCCTTCATATGTTCCATACATAACTTTGCGCATCTGACGGAAAAATTTTCCACATCGAAATACTTCTGACCATAATGGGCCTCACAATACTGCGATACAGCCTCATCGGTTTCGTACATGGCTTGTGGCAGTTCCACCGGTTGTTCAGATTCGACGTACCGGAACCCTGCATGCTGAAAAAAATGACGTCGGAAGGCATAGCGGGAATCACGGGTGGCCTCGTTTCCTGTGGATAACCATGATCCCCCCTTGATCAGGTTGTGCCGGGTATCAAAAGTGGGGGTTGAGAAGTCATCATAATATGGATGTACGTCAAAACCATCAAAACCGGTGATGGGCGTTTCTGTCCATTGCCAGGCGTTGCCGATAATATCGTAAAAATCCCCGAAACGAAATCGGTTCACCGGGCAGGAAGATGCCCAGTAGCCCAGGTTGATGTTACCCGGTGCCTCGTCCCAGGAGGGTTGATCCGGTATATCATGTAGATCCCGCAGACGGTACCATTCGTCCTCAGTAGGCAATCGTATTTTTTTACTCCTTTTTTGACCCAACCAATTACAAAAGGCCTTGGCTTCAAGATAGTTGACTTCAGCCGGCCAATCCCAGGGCATATCGATAATTTGGGTCATGGTCCTAAACCGGTAACCGGTCTCCGTTTTGATCCAGAAAAGGGGATGTCGGGCCTTTGTGAAGCTGACCCAATTCCAGCCTTCTTCTGTCCAGAACGCCTCCTGTTCGTAGCCCCGTTCCTCTACGAAATTCAAGTATTCCCTATTGGAAACCAAGTACTTGCCGGCCGAAAAATCCCAGACATCAAACTCGTGATGACCAAATTCATTGTCCCAGCCATACAGGGGATGTTCTTTGGATTTCCCCAATACAACCTTGCCCCCTGCAACGGGTAATAACTCGTTTATTGGTGCAGGGCCCGTTTCCGGGCATATGTCCCAAAGGGGAAGCTGACGAACTTCTTCAATGGGGAGCCGACGGATGATCACTGATGAGGTTTCCAGGTGGATCCGCTGGTGTTCGATGCCCATCATAAATGCCCAAAAGGGGTTGTCCCAGGTGATTGGTATTTTCAAGGGCAGTGTGCGGATGAGGTCGTCTACGAATTCACGAACCTTGTCACGATAGTCCTTTACAGCGTCCACAGTAGGCCAGTCATAATGGGAACCATCCAGATCGTCCCAGGACATTTCGTCAACACCCACGGCGAACATGGATTCGAATTTGGGGTTGATACGTCGATCGATGATTTTGGCAATGATCAACTTATTGATATAAAAAACAGCCGTATGGCCAAGATAGAAAATCAGAGGGTGCCTGAGGGGTTCCGGCCGAAGATAAAAGGCTTCATCCCTGGCAAGTGTGTCATATAATTGTTCATCGATACTGAAGGTTTGGTGAAAATAGTTTCGTATCTCCTCACGTTTTTCTTCGGAGGTGCCCGTATTAAGGATTATGGTTCGGGTGTTACGTAATTCCATGATACGTTCCTCCTCCTTTTGGCCGATTAACTTTTTACTGTGAGCATCCAATGGGTTGGGCATGGTACCTCCCTACCTGACAGTGTTCCAGATTTCCTTCTAGTCTAAAAATTAGGTCGAACCAACCCAATGTCAATAGCTTCATGGAACAATGTGGTGAAACCTGTGTAGTTGACAGAATTATTCATAATCATAGGCTAATCTGAAAAGAGATGTTACTGCTATTCGATTTTGTCCGCGAATTGAACCATGAGTTTCCTACCGCTTTCTGGGGCATTCAGAAGAAGAGGGCGTTGGTAGATTTTTCGGCTTGAAGGATCCGAAATGAGTGATAAATTGTTAAAAGCAGGGGGAGGAAATAGTTTGGTGGTGAAGGAGATGCCCCACGCAGAAGCTTGGAGAGTCTTCACTTTTTTCTTTTGACCTTTTGTAATAATCGACCGTCAATGGCCATAAGACCCAGAAAGATGAGGGCCATCCCACCAAATGCATTCCATCCTGGCCGCTCTCCAAGTATGATGACACCTAATAAGATGGCACTCACCGGAACCAAAAAAGTGACCAGCAGGAGATTGGTAGCACCAGCGGTAGCCAATACACGAAAATAGATAATGTATGCCAACGATGTGCTGATAGCTGAAAGTCCGAACAAGGATGCCCAAGTTATGGCACCTGGATTCAGATTCCACGGCTGTTCAATAATTAAGGCCAATGGGATCATCATAATCGTAGATCCACACAACATGCCTGTGGAAACAACAACCGGATCCATACCACTGAAACGTCGTCCATAAATGGCGGCGCATGCATAGAAGAATCCTGCACCAAGAACGGCAATTTGTCCGAGTACCTCGATGCCAAACCCTTTTAATGATTCAATGCCTATCAATACCGTCACACCGATCCACCCAATGAGTATACCGGTCATCCGATTGAACGTGAGTTGTTCTTCCCGTGTCAAAAAGTGTGCAAGAACCACACTGAAAATAGGTGTTGTTGCATTCAAAATGGAGGCAAGGCTACTTTCGATGTGTGTTTGTCCCCAAACGATTAAGCTAAAGGGAATAAGATTATTCAACGCCCCCATAATGAAAAATGCCCCCCACAGACTAAGGGAGATTGGCATCCTTTTCCCTGTTAAACTTACAATGATAAGAAGAATGATGGAGGCAAAGCCGACTCTACACAAGACTATTGTCAATGGTGTCATTTCTTTTACAGCAATTCCTACAAAAAAAAATGACCCCCCCCATATGATTGATAAAATGAAGATAAGTCCCCATTCTTTAATCCCCATGGGTTTATTGATAGTGTCATTATATGATGGTTCGCCTTTTTTTTGGTCGGGCTGAATACTCAATTCGGAGGATTTCATTCCCTTTCCTTTCCATACTCTACGAGTAAGAATAAAGTTTCAACGCTTTCAGTGCAACTAAAATACACATCTAACCCTAATTCAGCCACCCGAATCTTGCTGAAATGAACGACTAATATTGTAGCAAGATTCGGATGGTAATCATGGATAACACAGCGCCCTTAAGGTTCTAAATTGACAAGGAATTTGGAAAGTGATAAATGCGAAGCAATGTCAAAATAGGCTCGGTTTGGTCTTTTCATTTGATTCCCAGGGTTAGACAGTATTGGTACTATGTGAATGTAATGCTGGAGAAGAAGCGTCCGAGATATTATAGCGTAGTAAAAGTAATATCAAACCCATTAAAGCTTTGAACAGAAAAGGAGGTCAGTATGGGATATGCAAAAGGCAGGTTTGTGGTAGAAACTCATGTTCATGCTCAACGTCATGCCTTTAAATTTAAGGAGAAAGGGATAAAACCGGATTATGCTAAATTGGCGCAGGGAATGCCCGACAGCGTGATATATGACAACAGCCCCAGGTTGCTCTTTGATATGGACCTTTATGGCGTCGACATGTGCGTGCTCATGTGCGGTTTTGGTATGACCGATGAATTGAATGAAGAGATCGTAAAAAATCACCCGGATAAGTTTGTGGCTGTTTGCAGCGCCACATCCTATATGCATAAAGTGAGAAAGGGAGAGGTCGAATGGTCCATTAAGGAGGCATGCAAAGAACTGGACAGGCAACTCAGCACGGGGATGTTCCGGGGTATCGGTGAGTTCATGCCGCGCAATCCAAAACCGTCTAAACCCTACTCATGGGAAGAACGTTTCGAGGAGATCTGTCAGATCATGGAGGTCGCGCGTAAGCACAAGGTGACTGTGGGTTTCCATACCGGGACCTTGTCCGGGTATGCGGGCGCACCACGCAGCCCGGGTGGTGCATTTACTGAATTGCAATACCCATTGCTCGCCCATGATGTTGCCGGTTCCTATCCTGATGTGACGATTATTATGGAACATGGTGGCCACAGTGGTGGCTGGTCCGAGTGGGGTTTTGAGCCTACGTGTCAGGTCGCCAGTTCACACCCCAACGTTTACCTGGAGACCGGTTTGTGGTGGGCTGAGCTCTATGAGAGAGTATTGCGTGATCCCAATATCGGGGCCGAAAAACTTGTCTGGGGATGTGATTGGGGGGCTTCTATTCCACAACAGTGGACGCCCGGGTTACATCCCTCCTCCTATGCCGACCAGAGCAAAAAAGACGGACCTCCGGCCCATCAAGTGGATGTCTGGGGTTGGAGTCTGAAGCAATTGGACAAGTTGGATATCCTTCAGGACGACATGAATTTGATTCTCGGAGGGAATGCCGCTCGGATATTCAAGTTGGAAGACAAATTGCCCCATACACGGTTGTTTAAGCAGTATTTACAATGAAGCTCCCTGCAGCCCGGCACCACAAGCGGGAACCTCCAGAGGCGGTTAAATCTCCGCTGCGCTCCGAAAAGCTACAGGGTATTCTGGCGAAGGCGAATAATGAGACATTGTGGTACAAGTCGATGACCAAGGGTAAAAAGAGAGCGGGAGGTATCTCGGGTCTAATTTGACAACGCCATAGGAAGGTGATAAATCTCACCAAGTTTAGCCTGATTGGATGCACACTTTGCATTATAAGAAAAAGCCATAACACACTGTAATTGCAATATATTATATGGAAGATGAGGTTTTGGGGCGAAGGCCCAACGCACGGATCTCGAGATTTTTAATCGGTCGGGGGTTTCAGTCTCAGAAAGGAGAGATTTATGGGGTACCCCAGTGTATTTCCCACAGGGACAACTGTTTATAATCCCAAAAAATGCTGGAACGGTTATACGATCTATCCGGCAAGAGGAGTCGGTGCCGTTCTTATTGACATGAATGGCAATATTTCAAACCTTTGGGAGGGATTACACGGCATGCCCAACAAGATCTTACCTGGTGGGTACGTTATGGGATGCACGGGTTTGAGGAACCCTAAGTATGGCCACCAGGATCATAAGGATCTCGTTCAGGTGGATTGGAACGGTAATACTGTTTGGAAATTTGACAAATATGAATATATAGAAGATCCCGGAGAAGAGCCTCAATGGATGGCGAGACAACACCATGATTTCCAACGTGAAGGCAATCCCGTTAACTACTATGTCCCCGGAATGGATCCATTGGTTGACAAGGGGAATACCATCATCCTCTGTCACAAAATTGTAAAAAACCCGAAGATAACGGACAAGAGTCTCATAGACGATACGATCATCGAAGTGACCTGGGAGGGTGAAATCGTCTGGGAGTGGATAGGTTCCGATCATTTTGATGAGATGGGCTTCTCTGAAGAAGCGAAGAATACGCTTTACCGCAATCCCAATACAGGTCCACCAGACCAAAAAGATCAAGATCCGAACGCCGATGCGGACTGGAATCATATCAACTCGGTGTCGTTATTGGGGCCCAACAAATGGTATGATGCAGGAGACGAGCGTTTTCACCCGGACAATATCATATGGAGCGCGCGACATACCAACATCATCGCCATAATCGACAAAAAGAGCGGCAAGCTTGTCTGGCGTCTCGGACCGGAATTTAATGCCACCCCCGAACTCCGTAAGATGAAGCAGATTATTGGCCAGCATCATCCACACATGATTCCAAGGGGGCTTCCCGGAGAAGGGAATATCCTCGTGTTTGACAACGGGGGGCAAGCCGGGTACGGTCCTCCAAATCCAAGTGCTCCAAAAGGGGTGTTCAACGCGAGGCGGGACTTTTCAAGGGTCCTTGAATTCGACCCCACCACGCTGGAAATAGTCTGGCAGTATACACCCCATGAGGCGGGTTTCCTACCGCCCGGAAGAGACGATGGATTTTACAGCTCTTTTATCAGTTCGGCCCAGCGCATGCCCAATGGAAACACTCTCATTACCGAAGGGGCCTATGGGCGATTACTAGAAGTCACACCAGAACATGAGCTGGTCTGGGAATACATCAACCCATACTTTGACAAGAGAAACAACGCAAATTCAGTGTACCGTGCTTATAGGGTCCCTTACCAATGGGTCCCACAGCTTGAAAAACCTGAAGAGAAGGCCTTGCCGCGCATCGACAACAGTAAGTTGAGGCTCGGCCAT
>JAQYVK010000436.1 GCA_030145585.1 Desulfatiglandales bacterium
CGCCATGCCCTTCTTCTCTAAATGCTTCGTGATCGCCGCCGTCAATGTCGTCTTGCCGTGATCAATATGCCCTATCGTGCCTACGTTCACGTGCAGCTTCGTCCTTTCAAATTTCTTCTTCGACATCGCTTACCTCCTTGACAACTTCAGAGCTTATCGATTAATTATCGTCTCGGAATTTCTATAACACTTGAAAATCACAGTTATCCTAAAGACATTTTGAGTCGTCCCACCCCTATGGAATGATGGAATAATGGAACAATGGAATAATGGTCAAAACCGAATAACTTCTGTATCTGGCTCAATGGTTTTAGGATCAATTTTAACGATTCCTCTATAAATTTTTTAATGGATCTTATTTTTTTTTCAATGGGGTGAAACAAAAACCCAATATTCCAACATTCCAGTTGTAAGCGAAGCGACCTGAGTTCTTTTCCCTTCACTTGGTGCGGTCATAAAGATCATACCTCTCAGGTGGAGCCCACGACCGGGATCGAACCGGTGAACCTCATCCTTACCAAGGATGTGCTCTACCTACTGAGCTACGTGGGCAGGGAACTATTATCTGAGGGGATATGGTAGCCCGCCATTTCCGTTTCAAGTGAATCTTAAATAAAGGAATTTTCGCTCCTTCAAAACAGGTGGTCCTATATTGTTTGCATAAAATCAGTGTTCCGATGAATCGGATAGCTATTGTTAAATATTGTAGGATATCCAAATTATGGAGCGGGAAACGGGATTCGAACCCGCGACCCTCAGCTTGGAAGGCTGACGCTCTAGCCAACTGAGCTATTCCCGCTAATCACTCCATTCGCAATCAGGGATGCCGTTAAATATTTGGAAGAAATTTTATGCTTAATGATAGATGGTTCCGCTTCTTTCACATATTCCATAGGCAAGTCGCATGGTGGAGAGGGGAGGATTCGAACCTCCGAAGGCTGAGCCGGCAGATTTACAGTCTGCTCCCTTTGACCTCTCGGGTACCTCTCCAAATTCCCCGTCTTGGAGCCAGCGAAGGGAATCGAACCCCCGACCTACTGATTACAAATCAGTTGCTCTGCCATCTGAGCTACGCTGGCATCTCTTAAAATTGAGAAAACTTAAGGATAATTTTATATCATCATTAATTCAACACTCATAAAACGCCAAATTCCAGCATAGCAACTGATTTTAGACAATTACTCCATGCAATCTTTATATTTCTTTGAATTATTGCTTTTTTTTATTAATTTCACCTCTTTTTACAAAATATTAATTCCTTATAGCCCGTTGGGATGACCGACCCTCTGGTATTCCGACACGATCTTCCCCTGACCATAGGCTCTTCTATGAGTTTTACAGTATTGTTAAGTGCTTATCCGTTTCGATTTCTAGATAATTCCCGCCTGTCAATGGATATTTCCGCCATCTCACGGCAGGAAAAACAAATAAAGGGCTGGACGGAAGAGCTATGTCTAAAATTTGCTTTCCAGAAGAAAAGGAAACAGGCCTCAAATGACACCTAAACGGGGCATTAAAACATAAAAAACTAGATTAGCAAACATTTTTTTTTAAAAAGCGGCCTCCCGCATTTTATTTGACTTTTTTAAAATAAGCATTAATCTGTTGCACGATTATTCCCTTTATGATATCTATACATAAATAAGTTCAATTTATTATAGACGATAAATGATTAGGAACAGTTCATACGTTTGGTAGATCATATTAAGGAGGTGGTGTTATGATGGCTTTAATTGGGGGACTGATAGCTCTAATCCTTGGATTCATTGGAATAAGTATCTGGTGGGGATATTTTCTGAAGGCCCTGGCGGCCGGGGTACCCATTATCTTAATTCTGGGTGGTGCATTGGCGACCTATCTGGGTATTGAGGAGATAAAGGATAAAGGGTCCTCTGAAAATTTTGAACCGGAGTCAGACGACCTGAAAAGTGAAGTGGAAACCCTTAGAGAAGAGTTAAAGGGGTTAAAAGAGGAGAAAACAGAGGTCGTCGTCGAGAAGAAAGAGGCTACAAAACCGGTCAAGGAAGAGAAAAAACCGGTTGGGAAAGAAGATTCAAAGGCCGCTGAAAAAGAAGAAAAGAAGTAAGAGGGAATCCAATAGGATCCTTGCAATCGCTGGAGTCGCTGCCCCCTTCGAGTCAGTCAGAAGGTTAAAACGACTTTTTTATAAAAGCGCAGCGTGTGCTTGGATTTGAGCGAATAATACAGGGCTATCCAATGTGGCAGGATAGCCCTGTATATTTAACGCGGTGTCATTTCCATTTCATTAAAAAAATATTTGATTTCGAAGTCGGCCGTTTCCTCAGAATCCGAGCCGTGGACAACGTTTTTCTCAATGTCCTGGGCAAACTCTCGGCGTATGGTCCCTTCCTTAGCTTCTTTGTAATTGGTCGCGCCCATTAATTCCCGATACCTATTGATAGCATCTTCGCCTTCCAATACCATGACCACAGAGGCACCGGAGGACATAAAGTCTGTCACACTTTCATAAAAGGGTTTCCCCTCGTGGACTTTATAAAATCCCTTCGCCTGCTCCTTGTTCATTTTGATCATCTTCATGGCCACGATTTTTAAACCCGCTTCTTCTAATCGTTTGATGACGTCTCCGATTAGATTCTTTGCCACGCCGTCTGGTTTTATTATGGATAAGGTTTTCTCATTCATGGATACTTACCACCTCCTCAATTTTATGGTCCCATGTGAAGAATCCCGACCAAAGGTCGGGGTTCTTCTAAGCCGTTCTGCTGAAAGGCCCTTTCAGCAGAACGGCACAACTTCTAATAAAAACAAAACCCCATGATTCGTCAAGGGATTTATTAAACTAAAAAATCATCGAAAGGAATAAAGTATGTCCCCTTCAAAACCAACAAATAAAAAAGAACAAAAAGGGAGAATGGCTCCCGAACATGTTTTCACCTTTAAGTGCCACACTGAAATATCCTGCTTCACACACTGTTGCCGAGACATAACCATTGTCCTAACCCCCTATGATGTCCTGCGCATGAAAAATGGGCTTGGCATCTCTTCCGATGAATTTCTGGAAAAGTATACCCTCATCCTCCCTCAACAGAACCGCCTGATCCCTCTGGTTATTCTTGAGATGAATGAAAAGGACAAAAAATGCCCCTTTGTCAGGGAGCAAGGGTGTTCCATGTATGAAGAAAGGCCATGGCCCTGTAGGATGTACCCGCTCGATATGAATGATGACGGGACTTTCACCCTGATCTCCCATGCTGACCGGTGTCGGGGGTTGGAGGAAGAGGATCCCTGGCGGGTTGGTGATTGGTTGTCCGATCAGGGCATTGTCCCCTACGATGAGATGAATGCCCTCTTTTCCAGCATCACGATTCCCTTGCAATCCCAAAAGATAGATATCGACAATCCACAAATAACAAAAATGCTTTTTATGGCCCTCTACAACATTGATAAATTTAGAGACTTTGTCTTTAACAGTACTTTTCTGGATCGATTTGAGTTGGAAGAGCCTGATCGCATTGAGAAAATTAAAAGCAGTGATGAAGAATTACTAAAATTTGCCTTTGATTGGATAAAATTTGGCCTTTTTGGTGAAAAACTCTTTTGGGTCAAAGAACCCCCGCCTGAAGGGAAGTGACACTTACCGGAAAACAAGCCCGGGATTCATCGTCTCATAAACCGATATTGAAAATGAAGGAAAATTTAAAATCCATGAACGAACTTGGAAAACAAACCCCCTTTAAACCGATCACTGGACAGACTTTCAAATTTCGTTGTCACAAGGAAATCACATGCTTTACCAAATGTTGTGCCAATCTCAATTTAGTCTTGACCCCTTATGATATTCTGCGTCTAAAAAACCGGCTCGATATCTCTTCCGATGAGTTTTTAGACAGGTACGCGGAGACAAATATCGACAAGCACCCCCGTTTTCCCATGATGACCCTCAAAATGAACCAGGACCAAAACGGGAGGTGTCCCTTCGTCTCCACGACCGGATGCGATATCTATGAAGATCGCCCTGGGGCCTGTCGGATCTATCCGTTGGGAAGAGCGGCTATGAAAGTGAATAAAGAAAAAGATGCCAGGGAGAAATATTTTATTGTTCAAGAGGAGCACTGTCTCGGTTTTGAGGAGGATAGAATATGGTCTGTTAAGGAATGGGTGGCCAGTGAGGGGGTGAGTGGGTACAACGCCATAAACGATCGCTGGTTGGAGATCATCTCATCCCCAAAAAGTCTCGGCAAAAAGGAAGAGATCCCCCGAAAGATCCAGATGTTCTCCATGGCCTCCTACAACCTGGACAAATTCAGAGCGTTTCTTTTTCAAAGCCGGTTTTTTAGTCTTTTTGAAGTGCCACAGGACCTCAAGGAAAAGTTGCGCTCGGATGATGTCGCCTTGATGCTGTTCTCATTCGATTGGCTAAAATTCAGCCTCTTCGGGGAAAAGACCTTACAGATGAAATCATAACCCTTCCCTTCTCACTTTCACCTGAATCCCTGTCTCGCTTGAGTGTTCATACCCATACCCACATTGGACCCAAGTCCGCAATATTCGATCATCATTGGAGACGAAATCCATTAATAAGGTGATTCAAAGGCATTGGAAACGTAGGGGTTATAGCGAAGGATGCCCAGGACCCAATCCTGTAGCTCGGAGTGATTCGGCATATTGGCATGCTGACCGGCAAGCAAATCGGAGATCGCATGCCTCTGGTCAATGTGCGTTCGGGTGCCTTTCGATATTTCGCTCTGGATCCCTGACAGGCTGGGTACCGTTCCGTCACCCCTATCATCCTCAACGGCTTTGTTGAACTGGTAGAGATTGTCGTTCCGGGTATCGACTTTTACCTGCTCCCAGGTTTTGCTGCCGACTCCATAGGCGTAATAGACCTTTCTCGCCAGTGTGGCCGGCCAGGGCCTGCTGACCACCCGGGAGAACGCTTGGGCATCAGACAGCTTCTGGGGAAAGAACTCCGGAGAGTATTTATTAGCAAGAGAAATGACAAGGCTCTTCTGCCATGAAGCTGTTTTAAATGGACTCAGGGAATCCCCGGATGCACTGTCAACCACGGCTCCTTTCCAACTGGGCAAGAGTTGGTAAAGACCCGGCATGGTACGGGCTGCATGGCGCATTGATTTTTTGTGTTCTATGCCGAAAAGTTTACGCGCTCCGGGCAGTAATGCTTCAACCGCTTTGAGGCTCCCTTTATAAGGTGTGGCGATCGTTATGATCTTGGCAATCTTTCGGGGTGAGAGGATCTGTGTGGCGCACCATTTGATGACCAGTCCCCCCATGCTGTGCCCGATGAGAACCACTTGACGCGGCGGCCTACGACCGGCAGTCTTTTCGTGAACACCTGCTATCTTTAAGACCCGTTCTATGAATTCGGCCAATGCTTGCGCCGAAAGGCGATTATCTTTGCGCCAATCATATGTAAAAGCATAAGCATAAGGTTGCCGATCCATTTCATCTCTAATTTCATCAATGATCCCTTCATAGATAATCGGGAGAACTTGATGGGGCATAATCATTCGATTGACTTCCGTATCGATGGAATCGTCCATTCGATGAAGGTGCAGGGCATCAAAATTTTTTTTGAGAATTCCGGTCCAGAGTACCGCGTTGTCATAATCGACCGGATACTCATCCTTGAGCCATGATCCCTGTATACCGTGTACAAAAATTACAGGATTTACTGTCATAGGTTCCCCCTGTTGAAACTTTTCCTTCTATGACTCCAAAGAATAGGTAAACAATACATCCTCACCCAGATTGGCCCTGGCCAGTTCGAGCAGGTGCCGATGGTGCGTGAAAAAGATGATCTGTGTCTTTTTGGACAGCTCCGCCAGCACCCTCAGCGTAGCACATGAGCGGTTGTCATCAAAGTTGATGAGAATGTCATCCAGAATGAGAGGCATGGGCTCCCCATCAAGAAAACGCAGCTCAAGGCTCGCAAACCGAAGGGACAGATATAACTGGTCGCTCGTCCCATCGCTCATGCCCTCTACCGACACCTTTTCATTCGTCGGCCTGACCCCTAGCAATATGGGATTGTCTTTTTCGCCAAAATCCGGGAGCAGGCCTTTAAAAGAGTTTAGGGTTAAGTCCGCAAAGATCTCACCGGCGCGCTTGAGGATAGGCCCCTGGTTCGCTTCCCGATATCGCTCGATTTCCTTTCTGAGGAGAATGGATGCCACCCGCACCCTCGCGTAGCGTTCCACCCTATCCCTGAGTTCGGCCAAGACACCCTGGGCGCTTTCAGCCAATTCGGCAGCATCAGCCCTGCCATCCATAGCATCTATGACCGCCTTTTCGCTGCCGATCAACTGATCCAGATCTGATCGTTCCAATTCCAAGGCCTGAATGTGATGATTGAGGGCCCCAATCTCGGCCGGCAGTGAATCATAATTCTCATTCCTTGTTTCATGAATGAGGGCATCAATGCCTTCGCCGGCGCTGTACTCCTTCAGTTCATTTTCGAGGTTCGCAATTTTTTCCTGTTTTTCTCGAAATAGGTCGGATCGTGTTTCAATTTCTGGAAGCTCTGTGTAGGAAACGACACCCGCCTCCCTGCACATTTCTGTTAATTTGGTTTCGAACTCTTCAATGATTTGCTGTTCAGACTGAATCGCCTCCTCCAGGGACTTGTCCTGTTTCTCCAGTTCCTCAAAACGGGCCGCAGCTGCGAGTGCCTTATCAAGCTTTTCGTTCAATTCCGATGCAAGTTCATCAGGGGGAATATCCCGGTGATCAGGGACCAGTCGTGTACTGAGCTCTGACGCCCTCTTAGAAAAATTTTCAGCATCCACCTCCATGGCCTGGATGCGACCATGCATCATTTGTGCTTGGTCAATGCGTTCAAACAATTCCTGTGTTCTGTCCAGGACAGCATCCGCTTCACTCGGCAGAGCGACAGCCCCCAGCCCGAGATGGCCTACCGCCTCACCCCATTTTTTCCCCCACGATTTCAGTGTTTCCTTTGCCTGCTGAATATTTTGACCCGCGACTGAAATTCGTCGTTTCAAGTCTCGAATAAAATTTACCAGGATCTCTCGCCTGTTTTGGGCTTCTTCCAGACTGGTCACCACGGCACCACAGCGATCCAGAAGACTATCAAGATTTTCATTTTTGCCGACCGGTGCCTCCCCTAACTCTTTTAGCCGTTCACTCAGAAGAGATCGGTGGGCTTCAATCGTGGCCTCCAAGGCTTTTGCTTCCTCCATGTGGCCGCGATGTTCCGATACCTCTTCCATCAACCTTTGATAACCTTGAAGCCATGCCCTCATCCCCCTCGGCCGACCGGGACGGATCCCGATGGGTTCCCAGAGTTGTTTCCATTCTCCTTCTATCCGAACATGCTCCTCCTCCGACCTTTTCAAGTCATCGTCCAGAGAAGCCATCCGCTTTTCCACCTCGCGTCGTTCAGCCAAAAAGTTGGCCTCTTTTGCAACCCGCTCCGATTCGTTTCGAAGACGATCTCCGATCTGGTCCGTTGCCCTGACACTCTTTTCATAACCCTCTGCCAAATCCCCGGCTTCAGAATCATAGGACTGAATTTTTTGATGGTCGACTTTATGGCGCAACCAGGCATCTTTCACCAGATGCCAGCCCTCATCGCGATGCTTTCGTGCCTGTTCCAATTCTTCCACCTTCGGAATTGAACCGACCGCCCTCAGGGCCTCCATCTGTCGATCCAACCCAACGAGCCGCTCCCTCTGTTCACTGAGGGTTTGTTCGATTCGCTGGAGCTTTGAATGCCGCTCATTGAAGTCTGCTTCAAACCGGTCGATCGTCTCATCAGTGGGTGGGGTGAGGCTCTCCAACTGCCCCAAGGTCCCCTTCCATGACCCGAGCCTCTTAAGCTGTAGATCTAAACGCTCTTGACGCATCCTCAGTTCTGCCTTAATTTTTCCCAACCTGCCCGACAGCTCACCCTGCTTCAAAATCTGATTCAAGGCCGTTTTCAGCCCTCGAGGGTCCTTTTGAGAAGCTAACCTTGAGAGGTTCTCCTCTGCTGTGAGAATTTCCGATTCCAACTCCGAATGCTCCCGAAGAGCGGCCTCCTGCTTTCCCAGAATAGGATCCCGTTCCCGCCCCAGTTCCCGAATTCTCGCTGTTAATGAATCGGTCAAGCGGAGCGATTCAACATTTTCCAAGGAACACTCCGGCCCTAATTTTTTGAGGATGGCTTGAGCCTCATCAACTGACCGGTGTTTATCCGCCCTTCTCTTAGGAAGATCGGCCATGGCTTTTTTGTGGCTTCCCGAGCGCAGGAACAGGTCTCTGATTTCTTCCTGGGCCTTGATCAAGGGCCTTTCCGGTGAAATTCCTGAGAGGTCTCCGTGAATCTTCGTGAGATCCTTCTTGAGTCTGGCCTCTGAAGACTGAGCACGATGAAGCATATCCTGCGCCTCTTGCCGTTGTTTTGAAAATTCAGGGGGTAGAGGGCGGACCTCCCCCATTTTCCCAACCTCGTTTCGTAGGTCCAGAAGACTCGCAATCTTAGGAATCGCATGAAGGAGCCTGTCCAGACGATTGCGTTCCGATGAAAGCTTGAGAAGTTCCCGACTGACGTTTTCTTTCTTTTTTGAGGCGGAGCGCATGCTTTCATCATGTGAGATCCAGTCCTTTGAGGAGAGGGACTTCTCCACACTGTCTCTTTTTAAGGTCTTGAAATCCTGGATCAGACGATTGATCATGGGATTTTTGCCGGTAGGCTTGAAAAGATCTCCTGCCTCCATTTCCAAAGATTCCACCATCCCCCGCATGCCTGTTATCCCCATACCGGCAGCAAAGAGACTCTGTCCGATATCGCCTCCCCCATCCACCAGAGCCTTGCCGCCTTCCACAAGTACTTCATGATCCATAGCAAACATGGTAGAGAACAGGTCCCGAGTCATTTCCCCAAGATATGTCTCCAGGGCAGTGTTCGGCATAGGGTCTCCCGATTGGCTCAAGAGGGTATCCTTTAAACCTTTTCGGCGAACGGCATAAAGTGTCGAACCGTCAGAGCCAAGAATTTGGGCGCCGACACGTAGGCGGGCATTATCATGGAGAAAATTGTCGTTTGTGCGTGGTGGGATACCGAATAAGAAACCCGTTAGGGCGCGAAGGGCCACACTTTTCCCTGCTTCGTTGGGACCATAGATCAGATGGATGCCCTCTTTCCCGCCGGAAAGGTCTAGTGCCCTTTCCGTAAAGGATCCGTACGCTAGTAATTCAAGGGTTAGGAGTCTCATAGGTTGAACGATTTCGCCATCAGATAGGGTAGCAACACCTGTTTCGCATCTGCGATTATTTCCCGAAGACGCTCCGGGCTCTCAAGGTCTATGGAATCTTCCCCATGACGAAGTTCGATAGGGAGTTTCGATTTCAAAATGGATAAAGTCTCCGCCACTTCCGTGAGTTGAATAGGGTCTGTCTCGATTTGACTTATAAATCTCAACAGGTCTCCTACCGGACCGTCACTGTGTGTAAGTTTATTAAGGTCCACTTGTAGATTTGTCTTGAAAACCACCTTTTCGATCCAGACCTCACTCCCGCCAATATCCGTTGCCTCGACACGGATCTGATTAACCCACCTCCCATACTCTGCATTGAGGTCTTCATGGGCGCCACAAGCCCCGGTAATGATCACCCTAACCGCCAACAACCGTCCATCAGCGTTTGTCACTTCCTTCTCTATGGCAGATCGGACCTCGAGCATCACCTCCTCACCCGTATCTAATCCAGTCGCATCGATCTCAACGCGGGCCCAACGAACGACATCCAATGACACCTCTTCAATGACCGTTGATGCATCGTCCCCAACGGTCGTTACGATACAGCCCTTTGGGCCTGTTTCCCTGATGTGTCGTCCCTGTATATTGCCGGGATATAAGATCAGGGGCCTATCGAACAAGATCTCTCTCTTGTGGATATGGCCAAGGGCCCAGTAATCATAGCCCTTGGAGGTTAGGTCTTGGATCTTGCATGGAGCATAGAGTTCGTGTCCCTCCCTGCCGGTGGCGCCCGTGTGTAAAACCCCGATGTTGTAGAATCCCTCCTTGGCCTGGGGATAGTCAACGGCAAGATTCTCTCTGATATCAGGACGAGAAAATCCTTGCCCATGCAAGGCTACCCCGATGTCCTGTAGTGTGATGGTCTCCGGACTGGCATGGGAAAATCGGTGGACATTGTCCGGCATTTTGAGGGTCTTAGTGATCCGGCTGGCTGCATCATGATTGCCTTCAAGATAAAAGACGCGAATATCATTTTCCCGGAGCATGGACATCTGGCCGGCAAAAAAAAGCCCGGTGTTATAGTCATTCCAATCCCCGTCAAAAAGATCTCCCGCAATCACCACAAAAGCAACTCTTTCTTCGATCGCCGCTTGAACGAGTCCTGTTAAGGCTTCTCTTGTAGCGCCGCGAATCGAATCAACGGGCGCACCCTCATAGCGGGATAGGCCTCTAAGGGGACTATCGAGATGGATATCTGCAGCATGAATAAACTTGAACACATTCTGCTCCTGAAGAGAACGACATTCGGGTGTGACTCCCCCGTCCTTTATTTTCGAATAGAAAATCCAAGCCTCTGGGCGGAATCAAAGTCAATTGGCTTTACTTAAAACGATGACTCCAAAAATTTAAGTTCGAAATCCCTGGCCCAGACCTGAATTCATTTGATTTCGATAAAAAACTATTATTTGCATTTATCACAACTATATATAGCTAGCCCCAGAAAAGTCGCGCCAGGGCGGGCCGAATATCGAAATTCGAAACAATATCAAATGACCAAAATCCAAATGACCAAAACTGCGCTTGCGACATTCGGAGTAGAGACTGTAATTTGGTGGTTTGTTTTTGTCATTGGAACATTATTGTTTTGAATTCTTGCCCGCCTCAGGCGGGTGAATTTCGGATTTCGAGATTCGAGTTTTTATGACTGTATCCTTACCCCCTCCTCCATCTGTTTCTCATCGATGGTGTACAAGGCATCTAGAATAGCCATTTGAAAAGAACCGGGTCCTTTTGCGTCGATCGCACCTTTCTCACCGGCCAGGCCGAAATAGGCCAGGGCTGTGGTTGTCGCGACCACCGGTTCGCGGTCCACCGCCAGGAACGCACCGATGATGGCGGTGGCCGTGCAACCGGTACCTGTTACCGATCCCATGAGTGGGTGCCCGTTGTGGACCATAAGGATGCGTCCCCCATAAGTAACGAGATCTACTTCCCCCGTAATGGCTATGGTGGTGTCCAGTTCCCTGGCGAGTTGGATGGCGGCATCCGCGGCCTCATCCACACTGTGGACGGCATCCACCCCTTTGGTCAAGGAATCCTCATGGGCAAGTGAAAGTACTTCGGAGGCGTTCCCTCGAACCACTCCGATATCCAATTCATCAATCAACCGTTTGGCGGATGTGGTTCGGAGTTTCGTGGCACCCGAACCGACCGGGTCAAGGACAACCGGAATATTCAGCTCATTGGCACGCTTCCCCGCTTTTAACATGGAATCGATCCACGGTGGGGTCAGGGTCCCGATATTGAGAACCAGGGCGCCTGCAAAAGAGACCATCTCCTCGACCTCCTCCGCAGCATGAGCCATTACAGGAGAGGCGCCGCATGCGAGTAATGCATTGGCCGTGTAATTCATAACCACAAAGTTCGTGATATTATGAATCAAAGGGTTTTTTCCCCTAAGGGTTTTTAAATTATTTGATGCCTTTTTTGCCAATTCTATATCAAACATATTTTCCTCCTCCTCGACCCTCCCGAAGATGAGAGGGTTGTTTCACTCTAGCAGGGAGAGCAAAGCAATGAAAAAGATCATTTTGCAAAATGATCCCAACCGGAAGAAGCCATAGCTTGAGTGGTTCCATCCGGTAGGGTCAATCGAATGCCGTCGGAGGCATCGGTGACGGTTCCCACCTCACTGACCGGATTCTTGTTTAGAGAATTAAGGAGGTCACGGATACGACCCACATTTTCAGGCTCACACGTGATGATCAGTTCGTAGTCGTCGCTCTCCCCAAGTACAGCGTGGTAAGGATCTTTATCCAGTTGTTCGGATGCCTCGATTAAATCATCACTGACTGGGAGCTTTTCCTGAATCAATAGGGCCCCTACACCGCTCTCCTCGCAGAGATGCCCCAGATCTCCAAGTAAGCCATCACTGGTATCGATCATAGCGGTTGCGTAACCAGCTTGGGCAACGGCTCGCCCTTCCCAGGCCCGATGTGTGGGAGTATTGTATGCCCGGACAAGAGGATGATCGCTCCAATCCTCATCAGCCCCCGCGTGTAACAGCAACTCGAGTCCTAGAGCCGCTTGTCCTGGATACCCCGTGATTAAGATCGCATCACCCTTTTTAGCGGTGGAGCGTCGGATCATTTTGCCTATTTCTACCTCGCCAATGAGGGTAATGTCTATAAATAAGCCATTGCCCGACTTGGTGAGGTTGCCCCCGATAATGGAAGCTTCGAACGGATTGAGTTCTGAGAGGAAACCAAGATACATGGCTTCTACATCCGCGATAGGGGTGTCATTCTTTAATCCCAATGAAATGAGCGCATAAAGGGGTTGCCCCCCCATGGCGCCGATATCGCTAATATTTAAGGCCATGGACCTTCGTCCCAAATCCTGAGGGTCGATGTGTTTGGGCAGATAATGTCGACCTTCAACCACACAATCGCAAGTGATCAAAAGTTCGTACCCATCTTGGGGACGGAAACAGGCCGCATCATCACCGATGCCAAGGCTCAACCGGGGAGCTTCAACCCCTTCACGCTGAACGAGTTTATTGATGCGGTCGATCAGGCCGAATTCGCCAACGTCTGCAAGGGTCTCAGGCATCCTCCCCTCCCGAAGATCCCTCCCATATAACCTGATAAAGGGCACGCGTGGCTTGTTCGGGATTCTCTTGGCAGCAGACGGCGGAGATCACAGCGATCCCGTGGGCACCGGCTTCCATGACTTCATGGGTGTTCTCTTCATCCACACCCCCGATGGCAATAACCGGCAGAGGAACCGTTTCGACCACCTTCCGGAGAAGTCCAAGCCCGCTTACAGGGCCGGCATCTTCTTTAGAGGCGGTGGGGTAAACGGGTCCAAAGCCCACATAGTCCGCCCCTTCGGAAAGGCACTTACGGGCTTCCTCTAGAGTTCCTGCGGACCCGCCGATGATGCTTTCCTCTCCGAGTAACTTCCGAGCAAGAGGAATGGGGAAATCATCCTGCCCGAGGTGGACGCCATCGGCCCCTGATGCGAGAGCCACATCGATCCGGTCATTCACGACGAACACGATCCCTGACTCTCCGCACAGCCGCTTCATCTCTTGAGCAACCTTGATCATCTCACGCGTGGATCCTGTTTTTTGGCGGAGCTGAATCGTATCCGCACCTCCCGCAAGGGCGAGCCGTGTCAGCTCTGTGTGGGGATACCGTGATTGCAACTGCACATCCGTCAAAATATGTAATTTCCCAATGGGTTTCATTGTCCAACCTTGTAGTCGTATCGACGTGAAAAAGCCTTGAATGAACTATTCTTGGTACGAGGATCAATGGCCAATAGGCGGTTCTGGCATGAGCCACCAAGTCAATAAGGCTTATTCTGGCTTTCTTTCAGAAAGCTTAGGCTTCGACGGGTCGCCAAATCCCTTTATTGAGCCAAAGCCTCGAAAAAGGGGCTCCTACCGGCAGGATTTTCTTCTCCAGTTCTTCACTGTCGACTTGGACCTCCCCATATCGCCTGGGGTCCCAGGGTTGAAGAATGAGCGCCCCGTCTGAAAGAGGAACCAAGCGGGGGAACCTTGCCTCCCCCCATGGCCTTGCCTTCAATGCCTTCTCCAACTCGGACAGGTCCTTGTATGCCAAGAGCTCATGGAGTGTAACCAATGTTGGTGGGCTCAAAGGGATTTCGCCCTCGTAATTTTTATTTAAAGCTTTTTCAGGGCTGACCCAGACCCCATGGACGGTCTCTTTCTCATCAGGCGCGCACGTCTGACCTGGGGGGATGAGGGCTATAAAGAAGCGGGTGTCAAAATGACTGCGCATCAGTCTGGGAGTAATCCAATGGGCCCACCGCCTAAGCCTTGAGAAGGACAAAGGCCATCCCTCTGACCATACACGATCCCTGAACCAGCCTTTGGGAAGGCCCTCTCCCAAGCGTCGTTCACAGAGGCCTTCCAACTCCTTACCAATACGATCCGTTTGATCGACCAGCAGAACCCCCGCTTCTTCAAAGGTCTCCCGCATAGCCGAAAGGGCATAGGCAAGGGCTTCTTTCAAATTTTGATTCCAAACAAACCGTTTTAAAAAACTCTCCTGGTCCAGATCACCATAGGCTTCTATGGGACTCCTGACCCAGTCGTCCTGCTCCACGACTCCCCCGGGGAAGACATAATAGCCGGGGAAAAACCCGGCTTTCGGGTTCCGCTTTAGGAGATAGACTTGAAGTCTACCCTCCCCTTCCCTTACGAGGATAACCGTGGAAGCGGGCCTCCATTCTATCTTCTTTTTATTCTTATCATTCATAGTTATTCAAAATATTCTAGACGAAATACAGCCTATGGTCGGTGTCCCTTACCTCTAAGTGTGAAAAGATCGATTGGTTTAAATGACCTAGGTCCCCGAAGGCATTTAGCGCTTATAAACCCGGTCGAATGACTTCCAGTGTAACCCACGCTCCTTCATCAAAGCCCAAGGCATCTTTCAGTCTCACCGGGGCCAACACCTCTATAATTTTCATGTCATGAATATTCACGGATGCCTCCGGTACGATTAAGGCTCCGGAAACGGTCCCCATTGAAAGGGGCAAAACTCTGGCCTCACAGTATTCAGGATCAGGGGGAACCAAGGGAATGCCCTCTTCCCTCCTCAATGCCTCAACCACTGAAATACTTTTCTCGGCGACTTCCAGATTGAGGGTCCCGGGGTAGGGTCTGAAACCCAGTTTAGCGAAACACTGCTCCTGTACCCAATCCAGCTGGGTAAATTGGGTTGCCTTCCCTGCCCCGGTCACGACCTTGCCAGATATTTCCCAATGGGTCTGCAATGGTTCCTGTCCCATCTTCTCCATCATCCACCTTTTCTAAGATTCCTCAAACCATTTAACCTTCTGGAAATCATCCGCTGTCGCCGGGAGAGCCCCGGAAACCATGGATCTCAATCTATTGATGATTTCATGCCTCTCACCCAAGAGGCGCGTGAGAGACCTAATGGCTCTACCGATGGTCTTATCCAGTGCTATCTGGAACTCGCTGAGGGCCTCCGGCGGCATGGATTGATAAGCTTTAACCAGGTTGTCCACCCATTTGGAAAGTGCCTCCATGTCGACCTCTTCATTACGATAGACATAACCCTCAAGGGCTCCGGCGGATGCGGCAAACTCATAGATCTTGGTGAAGATATGCATGGCCTCCTCCCCTTTGGGGTTATTCAGGCTTTCCGGCTAAAGGAAACTTTCAGCAAGAAAACGGCCGTCCTGCTGAAAAAAACTTTCAGCCTCGGACGGTAGAAGAACCCGGACCCTTGGTCGGGATTCTTCACTAACGGGCTTCTTTATCCAGTGAAAAATATCTGTCTTTGTGCCAGGCCAACGGGGTCCGTGTGTCGTCCTTTTTGAAGGCCACAACCTCAACCAAATAAAGCATATACGTCGTCACTGGCAGTGAGGTGATCACCTTACATTCCAGATTCGCAAAAGCGCCTTTGATCAATGGCGAACCGATTCGAGTTCCCTTTTCAACATCGATTTCAAAGGTCTTGAACTTGTCCACATCCCGCCCATGGGTTGATCCAACTTTTTTAACGAGCCCGACCTGATCGGCCGAGGCCACATTCAAAGCACACTCCCCTGTCCTTTCGAGCAGTTCGTAACAGGTATTTTCCTTTGACAAACTGATAATCAACAGAGGCGAGTCTTCGGCCACGAACATGGCGGTAGCGGTCATTGCATCCTGATTCCCGTCGCTCCCAGTGCTCAGTATAACAACCGAACAGGGCACCAGTCTCGTTGCGCCAATTAAATCATCTGTCATAGCTCATTCCTCCTTAGACTTAGAATTGGGTCGCCCCAGCTCGAGCTGAGATGGCGTTGTGAATTTTGAACGCTATGCTGGGCATATAAGACAGATTCAGTATAAGGATAATTGTGATTTTTTGTCAAATAAAAAGGCTGGGTTACAAGCTGGTTTGGGCCTTTTCCCCAAAGGGAAAAAACCTGTAAAAACAGCATGATGGGGATTCAGGAAAGGTCACTAATCAAGGTTTCGAATGCTGGGTGAAAAAGCCAGCATGAAGAGAGATAGAAAGATAAGGATCAAGGCAATGCCTCCAAGTGACCATTGGACGCCCAATCCCACGACCATGAGGGCCACGACGAACACCCCTAAGCTGGTAAAGCCAAAATCCATCATAATGAATGCTCATCACCCGACCGCGATAGTTGTCTTCCACATAATACTGTAGGAGGGTATTACCCAGAGCCATACGGCCTGTCTGTCCCAGGCCGCCGATAGCCATTAAGGCCAGAGAGAGATACCACGAAACGGAAAAAGCGAACCCAAACACAGTCAATCCTATAAGAATACCGCTAAACAGCAGCAAGGCCCCACGTTTCCTATTGGGGAGAGAGGCGAGAACAACGGATCCGATAAACCAGCAGATTCCGGGTCACCAATTGCATATTGAAGGAGCCCATTTGGCCCAGCATGGCCATGTAGTACAGCCGGAATACCGGATTTTTTAAAGAACGAAAAGTCCTCGAACTCGGTAGGAAGAAAAAGGCTCTGCTTACCTTACCCTCTGCCAACCCAAGATCCATGCTCGTTTCTTCGATCTGTTCCCGGGTCTGGTTCCCTGTTGAGCCCTGCGTGTTTTGTTTCTTCATTTTACTTATTCATCTATAGTGTCGTGTCCCAGAAATAAATTACATTAATCCACAGTCCCCGATCTGTAACCAAAAAAAGTGAACAATTCTTAAAATGATTTCTAGGACAGAACACTAGAAGACCCATCAGGGTCTTTTGGTGCATAAAACTTGGTTCGGAGAATCAAATCTATGATTGGTGCGAGAAGTTGAGAC